>CALEIL010000523.1 GCA_937876435.1 uncultured Bacteroidota bacterium | reverse complement strand
TGTTTTAATGGAGCCGATACAGAAACCAAAGGTAGCCTGACAACTTCTTTGCATAGCCCAAATTGTTGCAATACAAAGGCATTTACGATCCCTCCGAAAGTAGTCCCGTCCGTTGTGTTGTGTTTGTAACTTCCATCATGATAGAATGTGAATTCATCGTTATACGCTTCGGGCAGGCCTAAAAAAAGATCGAAAGCTCCGGCTGGTAAACTCGGAATGCCTTCATCAAACAGGCTTAGGTTTGCATCTGAGTTCGCTAAAATATCATTTGGCGAGTGAGTGGCAGACAATTTCCAGGTTTTCCCATCATATCCCTCTCTTGTAGGGTCACCGACCAACAGGTCAAAAGCAGTCAAATCCAGCGCTAGTGTCACTTCTTTAGTAACCGTAGCGCCTGATGCATCAGTGGCAGTGAGGGTAGCGAGGTAATATCCCCCTTCCTCGTACACATGCACGGGATCTTTTTCGTTGCTGGTGTTGCCGTCTCCGAAATCCCAATTCCACGTGACCGCACTGTGAGTAAGGGCTGTAAATGCAACCTGCTTCCCATCGGCACTGTAAAAGATTTCGGCTGACAATGGGAAGGTCGGCCGACTTTCATCCTCGTCACAGGAGACGAAAACGAACAAGTTGAGCGTAAAAATCAGAAATAATAGATTTGGTAAATTTTGTTTCATGATTCCATCGGATTGAGGTGAACAGGGTTTATTGAATAGAACGTTTCTCAGGGTATAATTGTGGTTGAAAATGAAGTTGCAATATAAAAATTTTTTGAATCAAAGTCAAAAATGAAAATGGATCCTCGCAAAATTGAGCAAAAAAGCGAATAAGCGTGGTTAATCGCCCGTTTTGGGAATGTGAAATTTTTATACAATGGGAAGAATTGGGGCGGGGACCCCTTGTGGGATTTCATCTATTTTTTCTATTTTTAAACTTTATTTTTTTGCCGAAAGGATCGGTGAAATATATTTTTTGCTATTCCCACCGGAAGGCTCAACCTAATTTTTGATTGTTATGATGAAATGGACGATTATTTTGTTTTCAATTATAGAATTAACGGGAGTGATTCTCCAATACAATGACCCTGATCCCATGTTTTGGATGGTTATTTATGCCATTCCACTGGTTCTCAATTTTCTTTATCTTGGGGGTAAAAAATTACGCCGGCTCAATCTTGGTGTGCTAATCGTTTATGCGATATATTTTCTGACCTTCATTCCCGCCTTCATCGACTGGGCACAACTCGGATTCCCATCCATTACAGGATCGATGCACGCTGAAACCCCTTATATTGAGCTCGTTCGGGAAGGTGGAGGATTGCTGATTCTGCTTGTGAATCTAGCTCTTTTACCCAAACCTCCTTTCCGCAAAAGATAGGTAACAGGTGCCGCATGGAATCAGAAATGTACAAACGGGATCATATGAGTCGGTATGGGCCGGTGCACTATGAAATATGGGCGCCGGGCAGGATCAATCTGATTGGGGAGCATACCGATTACAACCAGGGTTATGTGCTTCCCGCGGCTATTGATTCCGGTATTATTACATGGGTAAGCCTGAGCGAGGATATGGATCGATGGGAAATCTACAGTACTAATCTGGAGGAGCATCGGTCATTTCACCGGGAAGATTCCCAACTGGCACCGGACGATTTCGCGAAATATTTGCAAGCACTGGTCCATCTGTTGAGAGAGGAGGGAATTGCAGTACCTGGCTTCCAGGCCACCTTGCACAGTTCCCTGCCTCAGGGAGGTGGATTATCCTCATCTGCTGCGTTGACGGTGGGTTTTATCCTCGCTATCAATCAATATGGCAATTACGAATGGTCGATGGAAAAAATGGCAAAGTTGGCTCAGTATACCGAGCATCGCATTGGGGCTCGCGTGGGCATCATGGATCCGTATGCCATCGTAGCGGGACAAAAAGATCATTTTACGTTGATCGATTGTCGGACCAATAAGATTGAAGCAATTCCATCGAATCTAACTGATCACGGTTTGCTCCTGATCGATAGCGGTGTCAGTCACAATCTCGCGGAAAGTGAATACAACGATCGGCGGGCGGCGTGTGAAGCGGTACTGGAAAAGGCGAGGCTGTACAGGGATGTCCGGGACGTCAGCGATCTGAGGGCTGAAGATTTGGAATATATCCGGAATAGGCATCCGGAGGTTTTGACCCGGGAGGTGGAATACGTACTACAGGAAAATCAAAGAGTCCTCGATGCCGTGGTAGCCCTCAGAGAAGGCCGGATATCTGAGGTAGGTCAACTGATGTACTCCAGCCATGCTGGTCTCCGGGACCAGTACCGGGTAAGTTGCCCGGAACTTGATTTTCTCGTGGAACTGGGTCAGGCATTTGGTGTCACGGGTGCCCGGATGATGGGAGGAGGATTTGGAGGAAGTACGATCAATTTGTTGCGGGGATCCTCCACGGAGGAATTTATAAGGTATATTTCCGAACATTATACCGCGAAATTTGGACTGGTCCCACAATTCCGGCAGGTAAGTCCGGCGAGAGGTGCAGGAATCTCAGAGCAAGAATGAGGATCAAACCGGACAGAGATTTTTGGTCTTTGGCTTTTTCACGATAAGAGTAAAACCTGAGGTAGAGGGAAACCTGGGGAAGTGGGAAGCCTGGGGTAGAGGAAAACCTGGGGTAGAGGAATTCCTGGGATAGAGGAAGCTCTGGGGTAGAGGAAGCTCCAGCTTCCTTATAATATAATTTTCCCAAAGCAGGAGCTTTGGGGTTCGCAGGTGATTTCCCAATGCAGGAGCCTACCAGTTGTGCTATGTAAACCTACCAGTAGCGGTAGGTAAACTTTGGGGTTCCTAGGGGGCGACACATTCGTTCCATGTATATTCTTATATTTATAGAATCAAAAAGAGAAGCATGTTGAAAATATTACACACGGCAGACTGGCATCTGGGAAAAAAACTGGGACCGTTCAGCCGTCTGGAAGAACAGGTTGCCGTGATGAACGAGCTCGTAGAACTCGCCGCGGAAAACGAGGTAGACGCCGTCCTCGTAGCCGGAGACCTGTATGATCAGTTCAATCCGGCCACCGAAGCTTCGGAGCTGTTCTATTCCACGCTCAAGAGACTTGCTTGCGAGGGCAGCAGACCGGTCATCGTCATCGCAGGAAACCACGATTCCCCGGATCGTCTACAGGTATCCGATCCACTGGCTCGCGCTTGTGGCATCATCCTCATCGGTCATCCACAGGCCACGGTACGATCCTTCGAGTTGGCCGGTTCATGGAAGATATCCGTTTCGGTTCCGGGCTTTCTCGAGATCGAATGGGCAGATCATCGGCCATCATTGAGAATCATTCACACCCCGTTTGCCAACGAATACCGGATGAAGACCTATCTCGGTGTCGAAAATCTGGAAGAAGAACTCCGCCAGGTGCTGCAAAACCACTGGCAATCCCTGGCCGATGAGTACTGTGATACTGCCGGGGTCAATGTATTGTTGTCCCATTTGTTCATCGTGGAACGGAACCAACCCCTGCCCGACGAACCCGAAGGCGAGAAGCCCATCGTGATCGGGAATGCTCAGGTAATCTACGCGGACAATCTACCTATGGGGTTGCAATACGCTGCCATGGGTCATTTACATCGATATCAAATCGTCCGGGGACGGGATTATCCCATCGTCTATAGCAGCAGTCCCCTGTGTTATAGTTTTGCAGAAAGTGGTCAGACCAAATATGCGGTCATCATCGAAGCCCAGCCAGGTTTGGAGGCTCGTATTACCACGCATCCCTTGACCAGTGGGAAGGATCTTTTTCGCGTGAGGTTTGAGTCGGTGGATCAAGCCCTGGAATGGCTGGGTAATCACCCCGCAGGGCTGGTCGAACTGACCTTGATGACGGAGCATTACCTGACGGCATCGGATAAAAAGCGCTTGTACGATATCCATCCCGGAATCGTGACCATCATCCCGGATATTCAGTCAGAGGCCTATACATTGGAAGAAGGTCCGCAGATCAGATTGGATCAGTCGATGACCGATTTATTTAAAGATTATTTTCATTTTCGTCACGGACAGGAGCCATCGGAGGAACTGATGACCTTGTTTCGTGAGATTCAGGCACAAAACGAATTATGATTCCTGTCAAACTTACCCTCCAGGGTATATATTCATATCAGCAAACACCTCAAACGATCGAATTTGGCCCCCTGCTGGATGCCGGGAGCTTTGGGATTTTCGGAGCTGTAGGATCGGGCAAATCCTCCATTCTCGAGGCGATTAGCTTCGCCCTGTACGGTGACATCGAACGACTCAACCGGCGGGAGGATCGCAATTACAATATGATGAACCTCAAGTCGGATCGGTTGATCATCGATTTTCAATTCCGGAACTACGATGGGGATTTATTCCGGGTGGAATGCGAAGGTCGCCGGAATAGTAAAAATTTTCGGGATGTTCCCACCTACCGTCGGAAGGCGTCCAAATGGGAGGAGGATCAATGGATTCCCCTGGATCATACCGACGGGGAACAGATTACCGGGATTTCCTACCAAAACTTTAAACGAACGGTGATCGTACCGCAGGGGCATTTTCAGGATTTCCTGGGTTTGACCCCCGGGGACCGTTCTCAGATGTTGCAGGAGCTTTTTCATCTGGATCAATACGACCTGGCCGAGCCTACGAAAAAATTGACAGAAGCGACCACCGAAGCTCTGCACCGCCTTCAGGGGCGATTGGTGGGATATGAACAGGTCACCAGCGAAAACATTGCCATAGCCGCGAAGGAACTGCTTGGGGTTAAAGAACAGATAGAGATCGACTCCCGTGCTCTGCAGCAACTGAAACATCAAGTGGAATCTTCGATCTCCCTCAAACAGCTTTTTGATAAAGTAAAAGAACAAAAGACCCGATATCAATCGCTGAAACAACAAGAGGAAGAAATACGTCATGCCCGGCGTCGGATCAGATTGGTGCAGGAGGCCCGGGAAAATTTTTCATTTCGATTTTCACAGATCGATTCCCTGCGTCAGTCCATAGATCAGATGGATCGGAAGATTCAGGTTCTGATCCAGCAAGAGGAGAATACCAGTAGGCAGGCGGAGGATATCAATCAGCGTTACAAGGTTCTGCAAAAGGCAGTGGATATTCACGAAACGGAGGGCGAAAAATCCAGACAATACGCCCTGGCAGCGCAATGGTCCGTTTTACAAAAGGATCTTCAAGCCACCCAATCGAGGGTTGAAAAGGGAAATGAGCTCGTTCTCAGTCTTCAACAGGGCATCAAAGCCATGCAACATGAGATCTCCTCGATCGAGAAAGAACTTCAGTCCCGCCAGGCTGGAGTGAAGGATCGGGAGTTGCTTCTTCACCTCAAAAATGGATATTCCCGGTTGGTCGAATTGCAGGACCAAATCAGTAAAACAGAGGGGCGTCAGCGTCAGGCGCAGGTGAAAATGATGGAAGAGATCACCGGGTTCTGTCGGAAATATCAGGTCAGTTTACCCGAATCAGACGGTCTACCGGATTTATCGGGCATCGATGTCAGTTTGGGAAAACTAAAAAACCACATTGAGGATAAGAATAAGGCTTTAAGCGAACTAAATATTCAGTCGGAATTAGCGAGGTATGTTGCCCGATTGACTTCCGGGGAGGCCTGTCCGTTGTGTGGATCGACCGATCATCCTGCGCCTGCTCATTTCGAATCGGTACAGGACCAAATCGAAGAGATGACCCGACAAATCCGGAACTGGGAACACGAAGTACGAAACCTTGAAGCCGGAAAGGTGGAATGGAAGAGTCTGAAGAGAAACGTTCTGCAGCACGAGGAAAACCAGCGGCAGGATCAGGGCGAACTCGTTCAACTGGAGCTCTCCCGGAAGGAGATGGATGGTGTGCTCTTTCCGCACCGGGAGAAATACCCGGATTATGAGGCGGTTTTGACAGCGTTGGATGAGACCGACCGTCTCATGGCCGGGAACAAAGTCCTGGAAGAAAAGCTGAGGAAAGTCAGGCAAACGTTGGATGACGAAGTTGAAAAGTTGGAATCTTACCGGTCCGGAATCGATGAAATAAAAAATGCGGCACAGAGAAAAGGCGGGGAACAGGCCTCTGTCGAAGCCCAGCTTAGCGAGGAGGTGAGAATGGAATTGGAATCCCGGACTTCTGAAGAATGGAAACGACGTTCCGAGGCCATTATCCAGCAAATTGAGCGGGAAAAAGCGGATTTTCGGCTGCTAGCGACCGAGCGCGACCGGATTTCTCAGGAGCACACCCAATTGAAAACAAATTTGGAAAATACCCGGACTTACCGCGAGAGAGAGGCCGGCCAATATAAAGAGGCTGAGAAGATGCTTCTACAGGCACTGGAGGAATCCAGTTTTGAATCGATCGAATCTGTTCGGGAAATATTGAAACTCAATATCGATGTGGCAGCGGAGCAGGAACGCATTTCCAAATACGACCGGGATGTACACGTACTGGAAGTTTCCCTCTCGGAATTGAAGACTCAGATCGGAGATCAACATTTTGATCCACGGGTACACGAAGAACTAATCAGGAAACACGCAGAAAAGGAAGCCGAAGTGACGAAGATCGGTGACCACATCGCATACCAGACCAAACGACTGGAGGAACTGGAGAAGCAATTGAAGGATAAGCTGAAATTGGAAAAAGAAAGCGATGTTCTGCAGCTTAGGTCAGAAAACCTGAAAGTGTTGGAAGGGTTGTTTAAAGCGAAAAAATTTGTAGACTACGTAAGCACCGTGTATCTGAGGGAAATCTGCGAGATCGCTAATCGGAGGTTCCGGAAATTGACCAACAATCATTTTGCCCTCATCCTCGGAGAAGACAATCAATTCAACGTCCGGGATTATTTACATGATGGTCAGGTGCGGAGCGTGAAGACGCTTTCCGGTGGTCAGATATTTCAGGTATCCCTCTGCCTGGCGCTGGCATTAGCCGAAAGCATTCAAAGTCGAACCAAAACCAGACAGAATTTCTTCTTCCTCGATGAGGGATTTGGAACCCTGGATGGAGATGCGTTGCGACTGGTCATGGAAACCCTGAAATCCCTTCGCCAGGAAGGTAGGGTGGTGGGATTGATCTCTCATGTGGAATCTATGCAACAGGAGATGGATATGTATCTGCATATCGTAAATGATCCGGAGAAAGGGAGTCAGATCCGAAAAAGCTGGACAGGGGACGAAGGGAATTGATAAGGACCATATACAGGCTATTTGAAGCCCGCCGCAGCACAATATTAAAACTTAATATATAGGTTGTTACTTTTTTTTATATTTTACCGTCATATGGACATTTCACAAAATTGCGGATAAATGAGACTAATCACCAACACAAATACCACCCACAAATCGATTTTTAAAAAACTTCTCAGAAAATCCATAACCATCGATTTGGTAGCTTCGTATTGCGACGATGAGACGTTGGAATTTGTTGTTCGAGCGATCGGTAAGAATAAGAACAACCCCAAAGTACGATTGTTGATCGGTGGAAATTTTGCCATTACCCATCCCGGGACGCTTTATAAGTTGTCCAGAGAATTGCCTGGGCAGGTATTTATCGTGATGCCCGAAGCTCCGGTCATCTTTCAATCCAACGTTTATTTATTTAAAACCAAAAATAATTACCATACGATCGTGGGCAGTGCCTCCTGCACGGAAGAAGGCCTGAAAGACGATATGGTCGCCAGCATTTATCAGAAAAAAACAGATTCGACCACCCTGTGGAAACAATCCAGAAAGTATGTCAGGAATCTGATCAAGTCAAAAGATGTCCACCCACTCACAACGCGATTTATCGCCCGGTATGAAAACTATTTTCAGCAGGTGGAAAATGACTCTGAATGGCATTCATCTTCCTGGGAAGTGAAGGATGCCCTGATCAACCACATCGATGATCTTCAAATAAAAGCCGGGGAATGGGTTGGCCAGGAATCCAATGTAAGCAGAGTCTCAGCGATAGAAAATGATTACAAGGCTGCCCGGAAAATTCTGAAAATGTTCGCTTCCCAAAAATCGATTTCTGAATCGGAAGCGCAACATTATCTAGATCAGCTCATGGGCTCGAGTGGTGAACCGGGTCTGTGGAATTCCAATGGATTTCAAGGATCCAAGGCTTCTATTCTGGGGAATTTTGATGCTTTCAGGGATTTGATCAGGTATGTTCAGGAAAACAGGAAGGAGCCCGCGGACTTATTGTTCAATGGAATGATGGGACAGGCAAAAAATATCAAAGGGGTGGGAGTCAATATGCTGAGCGAGATTCTGATCAGTTTCAATCCACGTGAATTCCCCAAATTGCACAATAGCCTGGTACAGAGCCTGGTAGATCATGGTGATCTGGCCATCAAAAAGTCGGTTTCAAAATACAATGGGGAGGATTATCAGAGATTCACCGATATTGTTTTGGATTTTACAGCCCTGCTCAAATTTGGTAGCCTGATCGAAACCGATTTGTTTTTTACCGACGTCCAGGATGTATTGCCTGATCCGGTCACTCAGGTGGCAGAGGACGCCGATCTGCCAGAAGACGAAGGAGACCAGGACGGAGATGATCTGACCGATACGGATGAGGCTCCGCCCAATAATTGAAAATTCCTATCGGAATAATAACGAGCAGCATAGCTATTCGCGGTTTGCATCCTTCGATCTATCCGAAAATTATTGTGAAATACCGGACATAACGTTCGACGCCTTGGTGTGCCCACAAAGATATACTCGTAGCGTTTTGGGCCTGCCGATGCTAAAAGGACAGGCAGGTTTCCCTCCCGTTGGTTGGGAGATAAATTCAAACGTTTCGAGTTTATCATTAGATAACTTCCCCGGGCCGAATCCACAACGCTACTATCCTCAGATAGCTGTGTATAATTTCAACAAACGGAATCTTGACTGCAATTAGCAGTAAAAATACCCCATTTTCTGAGAAATAATATTCATTTCGCTGAGTTAAAATTATTAGCCAGGTGTACACAGAGATTTAAATATCCATAAGGATGACAACCATCAACAATTTGTCCTGAGAAGCAACTTCGAATAGGATAACTTCATGATTTCACTGCTTTCTTTTTTAAAAGAAATAGCCGTCAGATTTGGGATGGCATTATAATTTTTACATCTTGCGGAAATCTTAAATAAAAGTGATGAATCAGCGATTTATGCATTATAAAAAATTGATATCTATATTTATATTTAGTTTTCCTGCCATATTGTTTGCTCAAAATGCCACCGGATCAATTGAACAACGTATCGAAGAAGGATTTGAGCCGGTAGCCAATTTTCTTTACTGGCTCGTATTTTATCCGTTGTCGATAGCGGGCTATGAAATGCCTGTCGTAGTTTTGATCCTGGTGCTGGGCGGTTTCTTTTTTACGTTCTATTATAAATTTGCCAACATCAGACTATCGGGCGTAGCGATCAATGCGACCAGAGGGAAATACGACTCGGTCGATGCCCATAGCGTGGACATTGCGGCTGAAGATCACACGCCCGGAGGCGATATCATCGAAACCGTCCGGAAAGAAAAAGTACACGGTGAGGTGACGCATTTTCAGGCGCTGACCGCTGCTCTGTCGGCTACGGTGGGACTGGGAAATATAGCAGGAGTGTCGATAGCGATCGCCATGGGTGGACCCGGAGCTATGATATGGATGATTATGGCCGGCCTGCTGGGTATGTCCACCAAAATAGGGGAGGCCACCCTCGGTGTCAAGTATCGCGAAGTGGATAAGGAAGGGAAAACATATGGCGGACCGATGTACTACCTGCGGGAAGGATTGGCCCGGAAAAATATGCCCGTTCTGGGAAAAGTTCTCGCTACGATGTTTGCAATCTGCGTCGTGGGAGGTTCGCTCGGTAGTGGCAATATGTTCCAATCGAATCAGGCTGCCTCGCAGTTTCAATTGTTGTTTGACCTGGAATCCGGATTTTGGTTTGGTATAGCGATCGCTTTTTTGGTGGGGTTGGTGATCATAGGAGGAATCAGGAGGATCGGACAAGTGACCGAGCGAATCGTACCATTTATGGCCATCATGTTTGTAGGGGCTTCCCTTACGATATTGATCATAAATTACAATTTAATTCCCGGGGCATTTGGATTAATATGGGAAGGCGCATTTAATACCCAATCAGCCATGGGAGGGTTGATCGGTGTGATGATCGTAGGTTTTCAAAGGGGTGCATTTTCCAACGAAGCAGGGGTAGGGTCCTCCGCTATTGCTCATTCTGCGGTACGAACCCGGTATCCGGCAAGCGAAGGCCTGGTCGCTTCTGTTGGTCCTTTTGTGGATACGGTAGTCATATGTACTATGACGGCCCTGGTCATCATCATCACCAATTACAAAAACAATTTGTTCGATTACGCCAATATCGATCAAAGTGGAAATGTTATACTCAATTCTACTGGAGAAGCGCTGGGTGGGGTTGATCTGACCTCGGTTGCCTTTGAATCCGCCATCCCGTATTTCTCAGTGATCCTGACCATCGCTGTGATATTGTTTGCGATTTCGACCATGATTTCCTGGTCTTACTATGGTATCCAGGGATGGAAATATTTGTTTGGAAAGGGTCGGGTATCTGATTTGTCGTTCAAAGCACTATTCCTGATATTTACGGTGATCGGTGCCTCATCCGGTATGGGATCGGTCGTACTTTTCGCCGACGCGATGCTGTTTGCCATGGTTTTCCCCAATATGATCGGACTGATAATTCTGGCTCCCCAGGTCAAAGAAGAATTGGCGAAATACCTGAATGCGATTAAGTCGGTGAGGAAAGGTTGAGGTTGAGGTGAGTAGCCAATAGCCAATAGCCAATAGCCAAAGTGCCAATAACTAACGGTCAATAGCCTGTAGCAGACAGCCCAAATTCACACATAAAAAAATCCGGATATGACGCTGTCTGCGATGGCCTGTCCCTGCGAGGACAGCACGTGCCTGGCCTTATCCGATACTATATTCCCCTTGAGCTTTTCAAGCTTGAGATTACGGTAAAATTCCAGGCTCAGATCAGCACTGAATTGGTCGATCTTTTCTTCTTCTACCCCCCACATCGTCCTCAATCCGGTCATTATATATTCGTTGTACCGGTCCCATTCTGTCAGATCTTCAGCATCCCAATATACCTCTCCGGCATGGATCAGTTTCTGATATTTCTGATTGTCGGCCACGTTCCATCGCCGCCGGAATCCATCATATGAGTGGGCGGATGGTCCGATTCCGATGTACGGGGTGTTTTTCCAGTAATTGGTATTGTGCAGGGCATGATGTCCGGGTTTTGCGTAGTTGGAAATTTCGTAATGATCAAAACCATTTTGCTGAAAGAATGATTTGGCCGCATAGAACTGCTCCATCGTTTGTTCGTCTTCCGGGAGGTCTATCAATCCCCGGTCCTTTTGATGTTTGAAGACGGTGTTGTCTTCGATCGTCAGGTTGTAACACGAGATATGATTCACCGGGTATTGGACCATGATTTCCAGGTTACGCCTCCATTTTTCGTGGATAGAGATGGTGTTGTCCCCGGGAGGAAGCCCAAAAATCAAATCAGCAGAAACCTCCTCAAATCCCGTTTTAAAAATATTTTCGAGGGACTTTCTGGCTTCCAGGGCATCGTGTGACCGGTTCATTAAGGTGAGATCTTCGTCGTGGAAAGACTGGATGCCGAGGCTGATTCTGCTGATTTCCGTGTATTTTTTCAAATCCTCCAGGTAATCCATGCTCAGGTCATCGGGATTGCATTCGATGGTGAATTCGAGGATGTCGGGTCGGCCGGTGTGGTGCATGATCCGGGAGTACAAACCATTGATGTCTTCTACAGACCACAGCGAAGGGGTTCCGCCCCCGAGATAAATAGTTTCAATGACTTGGCTGGCTATTTCCTCCGACCTCATATCGATCTCTGCTAACAAGGCTTGCTGAATAGCATCGATGCCTTTGAGCCTGGTCGAAAAATGAAAATTGCAATAGCTGCATTTTTGTTTGCAAAAGGGAATATGGATGTAAATTCCGGACACTGATTATAGATGTTGTGATTAGTTTTACGTTAATTGAGGAAATTCATGACAAGGCACACCGGATATATCGCGATACTCCTCGGCATTCTTCTGGCAAATATATCATATTGCCAGCAGAATCATATTCCGGTGATTCAATACGGCCATGGTTGCCCCGAGATTTCGGTCCCAATGGATTCCATGGTGACCTCCTCTGAAATATTGAATGACCTGTTTGAACAGGGCTTCCCGTATGCCATTTTGGATAGTGTCAACAACCCTGCAGGGGATACGGTTTTGTACCAGGTGGATTGTGGCCCTCTCTTTCGACATGCCCAGATTTCCTGGAAAGGCCCTATGGTCGAAGAATTGCAAACAACCCAAAATACCACCCGCGTTTATCCATGGCGGGCAGTGACCACTATGCGCAATGAAATTTTATCCGATCTGGCAAACGAAGGGTATCCTTATTCGAGGTTGTACACCGATGCCCGGGCAATCCGGCAGGACACCCTGTTTCTAGAGTATTCACTCGACACTATCCGGCGTATATATGTCCAGGATGTCCAATGGAAAGGGGACTTTTCGATGAATCGATCATTGTTCAGCAAAATGACTGGAATCGCAGAGAATCAGGTTTTTAGCATAGATCAAATCCGCCGAAGCCGGGAGATTATAGAACAATGGGATTTTGCAGAGCTGAGAGGTATTGAATACGATTTTAATCCCTACGGGGTCGATCTGATCTATGAAATCGAATCCAGTCAACCCTCCCGCTTTGACCTGTTGATCGGTCTGGTCCCCAGCAACCGCCCCAATAAGCAATACGAAATCACGGGGAACGGATACCTCGATGTCCGCAACCAACTCAGGATGGGGGAGCGGATTTATCTCAAATTTGACAAATACGCCAATTCAAGTCAGGCCTTTGATGTGCGTTTTGATTTTCCGTACCTTCCGCTTATTCGTTCGGGGGTATTGGCCGAAGGTTTGATAGATCGACGTGATTCTACTGTGTTGGATGTGCACGGAAAAATCGGGGTCCAGTACCGATGGAAACCTTCCTTGAAATACGCCGTTTTTCTACAGCGCGATCAATCGCGTATTATCTCGGTGAATACAAATCGACTGATCAATTCCGGATTGCTGCCGGAAGAACTGGATTACAATTTTTCAGCCGCGGGTCTTAGTCTGACCTATCACAGACTCGATCGTTTTATCAATCCTCGCAAGGGCAGCGTTTTGAGCGGAACGATCACTGGTGGTGTACGTAAATTGGTGTGGAATGGTCAGATCCTGGCCATCGAACTTCCCGCAGAGAGGACATCCTTCCAGAATCAGTACGATAGCCTGACCCAATCCACGGTGAAGTCTGAAATCGATTTGATCTGGGACCAGTTCATTCCTATAGGACTGTACAGTACATTTCGTTTTCGGGCGATGGCCGGGCTGACCTGGAGCTCGGCAGAGCTGTATCAAAACGAGTACAGAAGACTGGGAGGTTTTCAGGATTTTCGCGGTTTTCCGGAGAATTCCTTTCTGGCTGATTCATATTCGGTGTTGACAGCTGAATACCGGTTTTTATTTGGAGCCGAAAGCAATGTGTATGCCTTCACCGATTTTGGATTTCTGCACCATCCAGTGAATCAGATGGCGTGGAATTTTCCGTACAGCGTAGGAATCGGACTCAATCTGGGAACCAAAGCTGGAGTTTTTGGGATTTCCTACGCGGTGGGGGGACAGCGGAACATCCCTTTGTCGCTGGATCAAAGTCGTGTAAACTTTGGATTGATGGTCAATTATTGACATTTTTTGTATATTTGGGGGGATCTGTCTTACGCGAATAGAATCCTCATGTCTGTTGAAAATCATCAACCCTTCAATATCAAAGCCTGGAAGGAAGCTGACCGTCCCAGGGAAAAAATGATTGCGCAAGGGGGATCGTATCTGACAGATTCCGAACTTCTCGCCATTCTGATTGGCCACGGTTCCCGCGAAGAAAATGCCGTCGAGCTTTGTCAACGGATACTGCATTCTGTGAATCATGACCTCGTAAGTCTGAGCAGGCTGACGATCAACGATCTTATGAAATTTAAAGGGATCGGAGAGGCGAAGGCCGTATCGATCAAAGCCGCCCTCGAACTCGGTCGCCGCCGTCAGAAATCAAATATATCCGATCGTTACCATATCAGCAGTAGCAAGGATGTCTATCTATATCTGAAGACTCAAATGGAGGATCTCAACCACGAAGAGTTTTGGATTCTCCTCCTTGACCGGAGCAACAAGGTGATCGGCCATGAGCTGGTCAGCCGGGGAGGGGTATCAGGGACCATGGTAGATGCCAAAATGGTTTTTAAGCCCGCCATTGACCGTTTTGCCAGCCACGTGATTCTCAGTCACAATCATCCTTCCGGCAATCTCAAGCCCTCCATGCAGGATATCAGCCTGACCAGAAAACTAAAGCAAGCCGGCCAGCACCTGGATATCACCGTCCTCGATCACGTCATCATCACGGCGCATGGGTATTACAGTTTGTCTGATGAAGGAAGGATGTGAGGTTGAGGGCTGTCTTTGGGAACTTGATCCGCAGTCTCATTTTTAATGGGACGTTATGAAAAAAGGATACATATATATGCTGACCAGCAATGACCAGGCGGATCAAGCCCCCTATGACCAGGCGGATCTAATATAATACCTTCCCCTCAACCTCAATTTATTGCTTCAAAAAAATAAGACAGAGGCTGAAGGAGTTTCTAAACTAGTATTATCTTTGCGTACCATCGTATGGCAACACAAGTAAAAGGCAATAGATTTGACTGGTCGGTTCTGGTAAGGATCTTAGCTCTCGGAAGTAACTATAAAAAACTCTTTATAGTTTCTGCTGTATTGGCTATCGTCCTGGCTCCAGTCAGTGTCATCCGCCCCTTGCTGATCAACAGGGCAGTAGATGATTACATCCTCCAATTTGATTTTCGGGGACTGGCGGTGATAACATTGATCATGATCGGCGTATTGCTGGTCGAAGTGATCCTGCGTTACTTCTTTGTGTATCTATCCAATTTACTCGGTCAGAATGTAATCCGGGATTTACGGGTCAAGGTCTTCAAGCACGTGCTTTCACTCAATCTGACCTACTTCAACCGGACGCCGGTAGGAACTTCCACGACCAGGACGATCAACGATATTGAGTCCATCAACCAGGTCTTTACCCAGGGGGTTTTGATTATGATCGCCGACATTCTCCAGATCGTAGCTGTTCTGATCACCATGTCGGTGGTGAGCCTGCGATTGACCTTGATCGTATTGGTGACCATGCCTTTGATTATCATTGCCACCTACATATTCAAGGAGAAGGTGAAAATGGCTTATCAAAAGGTTCGGTCCCAGATTGCCAATATGAACGCCTTCTTACAGGAAAGATTGAGCGGAATGTACATCGTCCAGATATTCAATGCGGAGGAAAAAGAAAAGGGAAAATTCAGGACCATCAACCGCAATTACACCAAAGCCAATCTGGACTCGATACTTTACTATGCGGTATTTTTTCCGGTGGTCGAAATTATCTCTGCACTAGCGCTGGCCTTGTTGGTATGGTGGGGAGCAAAAGGCGTCCTGGGCGGCGGAGTGACTTTTGGTAGCCTGGTGATTTTTCCCATTTTCCTCAATATGTTGTTTCGACCAATGCGGATGCTGGCTGATAAGTTCAATATACTTCAAATGGGCATCGTGGCAGGGGAGCGTATTTTCAATCTGATCGATCGCACGGATCACATCGAAGATAAAGGTGATCTGACCGTGGATAAAATGGTCGGCAAGATCCAGTTTCAAAATGTTTTCTTTAGTTACGACGGCGAAAACGATGTGCTCAGGGATATCAACTTTGAGGTGGATCCCGGAGATACGCTTGCTGTAGTAGGAAGTACGGGGTCGGGGAAAACAACGTTGATCAATATTCTGACGCGATTTTACGAGATCAATCGCGGGACGATCAGGATCGATGATGTCAATATCAAGGATTATCAACTCGACACGCTTAGACGACATATCGGGGTGGTCCTCCAGGATGTGTTTTTATTTACGGGAACCATCCTCAATAATATCAGGATGATGGACGAATCGATTGATCGGGAGAAAGTCGTACATTTTGCCAAAATGATCGGTGCCCATGATCTCATTATGGATTTGCCCGGCGATTACGATTTTGTGGTTTCCGAGCGTGGTTCCAACCTTTCGTCCGGTCAACGGCAATTCATTTCATTCGTCAGGTTGCTGGTTTTTGATCCGGACATTCTGGTTTTGGATGAAGCCACTTCCAATATAGACCTGGAAACGGAGGACGTCATTCAATACGCCATCGAGACGTTGATCAGTGATCGAACTTCGATCATCATCGCGCACCGTCTGAGTACGATCAAGCACGCGGACAAAATAATCGTTCTGGACCATGGTCGCATCATAGAACAAGGCACTATGGGCGAACTCATGGACAAGGAAGGTGGTCATTTCAGAAGATTGTACGAACTGCAGTTTGAAGAAATAGATTAGCGCATAATTGACACATGTCCGGGAGCATTAGATGCACCAGTTTCAGGCACGAGGGACGCGATAGTTGTCCTGCAGAAACGGGATTTCGTCGATTTCGCTTGTAATTCCAAACTTTTTGAGGTATTATCCGGTTTTGTTAGGTGTATAATATGATACTTTATGATCTTGATCAATAATAATAATTTCAGAAGGCCAAATCTTATCCAGATCCTGGCCGGTTTGTTCCTGCTTTTTATCTTTTTGTACGTAGGGTTCTACATTACCAAATGGATTTTGTACGGACTCGCATTTTTAGCGCCGTTGCTGTTGATAGCGGCTGCCTTTCTCAATTTTTCGACTATCAGGAATTTTGCCCGGTATATCTGGGGATTGATCCGCGTCAAACCCGTATTGGGGATAGCGCTCGCTCTGTTGGCGATTGTTGGCTTTCCGGTGACCTCTGCCTTACTTTTTATCCGTGCCTGGTCACAGTGGAGAAAACGAAAGAATTATGTCGAAATGGTGACTTCGGATGGCAGTGAATACATCGATTATGAGGTAATCGAAGATGAAAGAACCTACCGACGGCGGGTTGATGTGCTGGAACGCCGGAAATGATTACCGGGTTGCTGTACTCGGTCCTACTGGCGTTATTCCTGGGGATTCAGCTTTATTTATGGTGGATTTGGAAAAAAGAAGATTCCCAACCGGATCCTTACGACGGTATATTTCCTGACGTGACCCTATTGATTCCCGTCCGAAACGAAGAGGCTAATATTTCGCGATGTCTCCGGTCGGTTGTCGACCAAAAATACCCCACCTCCAATCTTCAGGTGATCGTAGTGAACGATCATTCTCATGACAATACTGCGGCCATCGTACGAGAATATAAGGACGTCGAACTGCTCGAACTACCCGAAGGTTCTGAAGGAAAAAAAATGGGAATCCAATATGGTATGCAGAGGGCCAGAGGAGAGGTGATCATGACGCTTGACGGAGATTGCGAAGTGGGGGAGGATTGGGTAAGCTCTATGGTGCGGGGCATGGGGCCCAATTCTGAAGCTCTGACCACCGGACCGGTGTGGATGATCCCGGAGCGTTCCTCGTTTATCGAAAAATATCAGGAATGGGAGCAGGCCGCGCTCAATGTTCTGACGTATTCGGGGCTTAAGACGGGCTTAATAATTAGTGCCAGCGGAGCCAACCTGGCGTACCCAAAATCGCTGTTCACAAAACTGAATCCATACCGGGACAATATGCACATCCCCTCGGGGGATGATGTCTTTTTAGCTCACAGAGTGAACAGAGAAGGATGGGAGGTTCGCTATACGAGGAGACATGAAGCGATCGTATACACCAATCCGGAAGTCTCCTTTCCCCGATTCATCAGTCAGAGGATCCGGTGGGCAGGCAAATCTTCCGGGTATTCTCATTTGTTGACCCGTCTATACCTGACTCTCTTTGCTGTAGTGAATGTGTCGTTTGTGGTTTTGATCATCGGGGGGCTTTGGTATCCTGTATTGTATTCATTTCTATTGGTGGGTTTTCTTGCAAAATTCCTGACGGATTATCTGATCATACACACTGGCATGCAATGGGGGCAAAGGTCTATATGCTGGCAGGATGCTTTGAAGGCGAGCCTTTTCCAGGTCTTTTATGTCCACTACGTTGCAGGAATGATGATCCTGGGTAGGGACAATCAGTGGAAGGGGCGGTAGTTTGTAAAGCTCCGTCAAGGATGAGATCTTCTGAATTGATTCCAAGCTAATTAAATATGGAGTTTAATCCAGCATGTCCACATTCTCTGATTTTCATCTCTCCGTCTCTATTCCCTGCAGGGAATCCACTGAAAATCAATCAAATACTATTTGAGACGGGCATTAATTTGTTCAAATTGACTTTTTGGATTGCGCTCAATATGAAATCATTTCAGAACGTTTTGGGCACTAATACGCTTCCATATGCACGTTTTTTATCGCCCGTCCGCTTGGATCGTTCATGTTTTTGAACGCCAGGTCCCATTCCAGAGCCACTTCCGAGCTACAGGCTACGCTGGGAACGCTGGGCACCGTGAGGGCTGCGGCTTCGCTGGGGAAATGTTCCTGAAAGATGGTCCGGTAGTAATATTCTTCCTTACTGGTAGGGGTTTGGATCGGGAATTTCAGGTGAGCGTGTTTCATTTGTTCGTCTGACACCTGGTCGTTGACCATTGCTTTGAGCGTATCAATCCAGTTGTATCCCACGCCGTCTGAGAATTGTTCTTTTTGTCGCCAGGCCACGCTTTCAGGCAGATAATCCTCGAATGCCTGACGGAGGATATGTTTTTCCATCTTCCCCGGGGTGATCATTTTATCCGCGGGGTTCAGTCGCATCGCTACATCCATAAATTCCTTGTCCAGAAATGGAACCCGTCCTTCGATGCCCCAGGCTGCCAGTGATTTGTTGGCGCGGAGGCAATCGTACATATGGAGTTTGTCCAGTTTTCGAACATTTTCTTCGTGAAAATCCTTTGCGCTTGGCGCCTTATGGAAATAGAGATACCCGCCAAATATTTCGTCGCTGCCTTCTCCACTCAATACCATTTTGATCCCCATGGACTTGATAGCACGTGCCATCAGATACATCGGTGTACTCGCCCTGATCGTGGTAATGTCATACGTTTCCAGGTGATAGATTACATCTTTTATCGCATCGAGTCCTTCCTGGATCGTATAGATGATTTCATGGTGGACCGTATCGAGGTGATCTGCGACCAACCTGGCAGCCTTCAGATCCGGAGATCCTTCCAGACCCACTGCAAATGAATGCAAACGAGGCCACCATGCCATATCCTGGTCGTCACTCTCAATCCTCTTCTCCGAATATTTCTTAGCGATAGCTGAGGTAATCGAGGAGTCCAGCCCTCCGGAAAGAAGTACTCCGTATGGAACGTCGCTCATCAATTGACGGTGGACAGCTTTTTCCAAAGCTTCCCGCAGTTCTTCCACGCTGGAGGTGTTGTGTTCTACGTTTTCATATTCCATCCAATCCCTGGAATACCATCGGGTATATTGGCCATCCCGGCTGTGCAGGTAATGGCCGGGAGGAAAAAGTTCGATTTTGACGCATACCCCTTCCAGGGCTTTGAGCTCACTCGCCACGTAAAACGTTCCGTTGACATCCCAGCCAATGTACAGGGGAATAATACCCATGTGGTCCCGGGCGATAAAGTACTCATTCTTTTTTTCATCATATATGGCAAATCCAAATATCCCGTTGAGGTCGTCCAGGAAATCAGGTCCTCTGCTCTCGTACAACGCCAGGATGACTTCACAATCGCTTTTGGTCTGGAAGGGGTAATCCGGAAATTCTTTGCGGATCTGGAGGTGGTTGTATATTTCTCCGTTCGCAGCCAGTATCAGAGAACCGTCCGAATTGTACAGGGGTTGTTTTCCTGAGGTCGGATCCACAATCGCAAGCCGTTCATGGGCCAGGATCGCATGATCAGAGTCATAAATGCCGCTCCAATCTGGTCCGCGGTGACGGATGCATCTGGCCATTTCGAGTATCCGGGGGCGCAACTCCTCCGTAGTTTCTTTCATATCAAAGGCGCATACGATTCCACACATAATTATGTCTTTATTAATGATGAGGCAAATATACGATGATATTTCTAACAAAGCATAGGGAATAAGATAAATTTCTCAAATAAATTTTCAAATAGTTGACAAATTCATAAAATCAATGATCGGTTATCTGGTTCTGTGTGTAGGGCCGGGAAGATGATGATAAGAAAGTCGAACCTGGGTATGGATTGCATCAAACAGTGAAAATTAGAGCAAAATGTTAAATTTATAAAAATTATAATGTATGGCGGTAAATGTTGTATATTTGATATTGAAAATGCAATTATGTTGATGTTTATTATATATAACAATGCATTTATTGAAAAAAATTTAAACGTGATCCTATGAGAAGTATTGAAAATAATGAAACGGCCCATCGAAAGAGAATCGCTTTGGTAGCGCATGATCTGAAGAAAAAGGACCTATTGGAATGGGCTCAATACAACCGGGATACCTTGATTCGCCATCATCTGTTCGCTACGGGCACGACGGGCCTACTTCTGGAAGAAGCCCTGAGCTTTACCGGAGTTACCCGACTCAAAAGTGGTCCACTGGGTGGCGATCAGCAGATAGGTGCCAAAATTTCGGAGGGAGAGATTGATTTTCTCATCTTTTTTTGGGATCCTATGACGCAGATGCCCCACGATCCCGATGTCAAGGCATTATTGAGAATCGCGATGGTGTGGAATATTCCCGTGGCGTGCAACAGGGTGACGGCGGATTTTGTTATTTCTTCTCCCTTAATGTGGGAAAAATCTACCCGGCTGGAGCCCGATTACGATTTTCATCTAAGCAGGAAAATAGAAGTTTGATCTCGGTCGCCATTCCCGACCATCATCGATCGAAGGGCGAATGGTTCACAATGTCACCCAGTGACGGATCAGATCAGCCACATCCTCTTTCCTGCTTTGTATACAATCTATGATCATCTCGATGGAAGGAGCGTCCCCGGCACCGGATGCCGAAGCATCATTGGCCAGCACGGATAGTGCTGTAATATTCCGGTTCATATGAGCGGCAACGATGGCCTCCGGAATCGTGGACATTCCGACCATGTCAGCACCTAAATGGTGGAATAGCCTGTATTCGGCGGGGGTTTCCAGTTGGGGTCCCGTCAATCCCAGATAAACCCCTGTTTCGAGTTGGATGCCGGTCCTTCGGGCAAATTCCAGCAACTTCTCGTTGAGGATGTGCGAATAAACAGCCGTCATGTCCGGATAACGACTTCCCCATTGGGGGTGGTTATGTCCGATCAGTGGACTGGGAAATGACCAGTTTATGTGATCGCGGATCAGCAGAATATCCCCCGCCTTCATTTCCGGATTGACATTTCCTGCGGCATTGGTCAGGAAAAACGATCCGGTCCCGGCCTCAGCCAGAAGCCGGATAGGGAATGTGACCTGTCCCATAGTATAGCCCTCGTAATAGTGTAATCGCCCAGCCAGCACCCAGACGGGAACCCGGTCGATTTCTACCGCGTACAACGTGTCATCCATATGGCTGACCGTCATCGATGGGAAATGGGGGATGGTTGGGAGAGGAATCTCAGTCACTATATCGTATTCCTGCACGATATCTTTCAACCCCGAACCCAGTATGACGGCGTGCTCTGGTAGGGATTTGATCCTGGTTTGGAGGTAGCTCGTGGCTTCGCGGACTTGTAAATATATTGGAGACATAATAATTTTGGGTATTTCGAGGTTTTTCAGTACTTTTGCGAAACAATATGCGAGAGGGAACCGAATGTGTTCCCTTTTTTTAATGATTTTAATATGGATGAGTCCAAAATAAGGAAAGTTGTTGAACTAAAACAGGAAGAGGATGGTTATACCGATTGTTATCTTGTAGAAATCGAGTACAATCAAGCCAGAAACCATCTCACTCTCTATATAGGAAGCGATTCTGGAATGACGCTCAAAAAGTGTCAGGCCTTTAGCCGGCACGTAGAAGCGTTCCTCGATGAATCCCTGATGTTGGGAGAAAAATACGAACTCGATGTGTCCTCACCGGGAGTTGGAAGACCTCTCAAACTCAAGCGACAATACCACAATAATATTGGACGGGATTTGAAAATCACCTTGGAGGATGGTTCAGGTCTCAAAGGTAAATTGGTAACGGTGGAAGAGGATCATATCCTCGTTCTGCAACAGAAAGGAAAAAAGAAAACGGGTGAAGAAATTCAGATCCCCTTTGATAAAATAGCAACAGCATTAGTACAAATTAAATTTTAAACCATATGGTCAAATTAGCTGAATCGTTTTCAGAGTTTACTCAGGGAAAGAATATTGACAAAGTGAAAATGGTCCGGATCCTGGAAGATGTGGTCAGGACATTGATCAAGAAAAAATACGGTTCCGATGAGAATTTTGACATTATTGTCAACGCAGATCGCGGAGATCTCCAGATTTTCCGGGTGAGGGATATCGTTCCCGACGGCGAGGTCACTGATTCTCTCAAGGAAATATCGATCACCGAAGCACAGGAATTTGACGAAGATTACGAGATAGGAGAGGAATGCTACGAACAGGTCTACCTGGAGGACTTTGGACGCCGGGCCATAATGGCAGCCCGTCAGACATTGATTTCCAGGATCATGGAGTTTGAGAAAGACAACATCTTCAAACAATACAGCGAACGAATCGGTGATCTGATCACGGGAGAAGTGAATCAGATCCTGAAAAGAGAAATACAAATTTTTGATGACAATACGGGTTACGAACTGGTGCTTCCCAAAAGTGAAATGATCAAAGGCGATTATTTCCGCAAGGGGGACATGGTCAAGTCGGTCATCAAAAAAGTGGATGTGCGGAACAATAATCCGGTGGTGATCGTTTCACGAACTGACAATATGTTCCTGGCGCGTCTGATGGAACAGGAAGTTCCCGAGATAGAAGATGGAATTATCAATATTAAGCAAATCGAACGATTGCCGGGTGAACGGGCTAAAGTAGCCGTAGAATCCTACGACGACCGAATCGATCCGGTAGGAGCCTGCGTGGGGATGAAGGGAGTCAGAATTCACGGGATTGTTCGC
>CALEIL010000522.1 GCA_937876435.1 uncultured Bacteroidota bacterium | reverse complement strand
TTTACCACCATCTTCTCGAAAGGATTTCACGATTGGTTTGTCGTCGCTTTTAGAAATTACAACAGCATCATACAAGGTAAAGTCGTTGTTTGCAAGTAAGTTTTTTAAGGCGGATAAGCCCTCATAAGCTTGGGTTTCACTTTTGAAATCCACAACTACCATTTTAGATAAACTCATTTTTTTCGTAATTTTTATTATGCTTACTTTTTAAACGGTTTTCGGCTTGTCTATTGTGTTCTTTCTTTAGCTTGTGCCTAACATATTCATATACAAAATACTACGAAAAATTATGCAGACCGTGAACTGTTGTTCTCAACTCGTCAGGACAATCGCAAGAAATCAAGTGACTAACACCTTTATTAGATAATCATTATCCCATCCGGCTGTTTTTCTTTTTCCTTTCACCCCCCGTTTCAGTGTTTTTTCATTCTTAAGTTTGTTGATGGCTATATGCCTTAGGATTGCCATATACTGGGCTGCATGGTCTTTGCGAACTCGGCAGTCATCTTCCCGGAATGCAACGTCTAACACCAAGTGTAGTTTATTTTCTATACCAATGATTTCGGACAATAACATTATACCATCCACTATCTGCAGGTAAGCTTGAAATATAATATCTCGATTCTTGTCTGTTCACTGTTACCATAAAATGGTATAAATCCCGAATGAAATTATAATTTTTGTCTTGACAGAGCACTAATGCACGAAAATCCAAATACAAGCCATCACTGTGGGATCCACAAGACATCCCACAGTGATTTTTTTGTTATCATAAAATCGCTCTAATGAAAAAATTAATCATTCCATTCCTTTTTTTGCTGTATTCGGTCTCCATGCTGGGACAAACGGGCCTGATCAGAGGAACCCTTTACGACGAAGAAACCGGGGAAACCATTCCATACGGGACGGTGTACCTGGAAAATGATAAAGGGACGGGGACCAGCACTGATCTGGACGGTGCATTTGAACTCCAACTGCCAGTGGGTACTCACGACATCACATTTTCTTACATCGGTTATGCTTCCACGACGGTGCAGGATATCGCCGTTACGGAAGGAGAGATTCAGATCATCAACCCAAAAATCAGCTCGGCCTCCCAGACCCTCACCGAAATTGTGGTGACATCCACCCAGATGTCCAACACCCAATCAGCGTTATTCACCATAAAACGAAAATCTCCCAATGTCATCGATGGAGTGTCGAGAGAACTATTTTCTAAAGCAGGAGATGGGGATGCCGGATCTGCCATCAAAAGAGTGACCGGGGTTTCCATCGTCGACGGAAAACACGTCCTCGTTCGCGGTTTGGGTGACCGATATTCCAAAACCGTTCTCAATGGAACCGAGATCCCTGGATTGGATCCTGATAAAAACAGCGTTCAGTTTGACCTGTTCCCCACTCAGATCATCGAAAACATTTTGATTTCCAAAACCTTCATGCCCAATCTGCCCGGGGACTTCTCAGGTGGACTGGTCAATATCAAAACCCGTGAATTTCCGGAAAGTCCCCAGTTCAGAATTTCAGCATCGGTGGGATACAATCCCGCCATGAATCTGAAAGAGGATTTCCTTTCTTATCGTGGTTCTAAAACGGATTTTCTGGGCAAAGACGATGGGCTCAGAGAACTCCCATTTGATAAAAATACCAACTTCCCCGATCCCGTTCTTCGAGATCCTCAATTGAAAAATCTAACGGGAAAATTCAATCCCGACATGGCGACCTTTGAGGAGATGAGTGGGTTGGATCAATCCTACAGCGCGGTGTATGGAAATCAATTCAAGTTGGGCATCGGGAGACTGGGAGTCATAGCCACTGCTAATTATAAGCTCTCATACAAGACATTCCCCGAACTGGAATACAACACATTTCTAAAGTACCCGGATAACGACAACAATAACCTGTTTCGCAACCGATCCAGTACAGGTCTACGGGCTGATAAGGATGTGTTGCTGACCGGAATGGCCGGGATCAATTACAAACTCGACAGAAGCAAATTTGGCGTAAATTGGTTCCATATACAAAACGGGACATCCAGCGCTGCGAAACTGATGCAGATCACTTCCGAGACTAATCCCTCCACCATCGAGCGAACCAATCTGGAGTACAGAGAACGCGCCATGGATCACCTCCGGTTTACGGGCACCCACAATTTCGGTCGGGACAAATTTGAAATCGACTGGACGTATGCCCAGACCAAATCGTCCATGAAAGAACCCGACAACCGGGTCACCGCCTATCAGATCATACCTCGGGGAGAGGAAACCAGCTACGAACTCAACGCGAGCGTCGGAGGCGGCGTCAACAGAATCTGGAGATCCCTGCTCGAGGACAACTACTCGGGCATGATGAATCTTGCCTATGCGTACAACACCCGAGGAAATCGCGTTGCCTATCTCAAATTTGGGACCGCCATAACGTATAAAGACCGCAACTACGAAATCCAGAACTACCTTTTCAGGGTAGAACAGGCCAGTAAAATCGGCATCAACGGGGATCCCGATCAACTGTTTCAACCAGAAAATATATGGGATCCGACTACCAGAACCGGTACGTATGCCCGGGGGAACTATGAACCCGCCAACACCTATCAGGCCAATCAAAAAATCATCGCAGGGTATGTCTTGAATGAAACGCCCCTTGGGAGTCGATTGAAAGCCATTTATGGTATACGGCTGGAAAATGTTGTCAATAGATATACCGGACAAAACAACCTGGGAGATAAGGTATACGATAATCAGGAGGTCCTCGATCAAACCGATATATTACCTTCCCTGAATATCCTGTTTACACCGACCGAAAAAATCAATATCCGGCTTTCAGGTAATCGTACTCTGGCCCGTCCGACCTTCAAGGAGAAATCGTTGGCTCAGATTCAGGATCTGATATCAGGAAAGACCTTCATCGGCAATATTGATCTGGATGCCACCGAAATAAATAATTTTGATCTGAGGATTGAAAATTTCTTTGACCTGGGCCAGTTGATTTCTGTGAGTGCATTCTACAAACAATTGTACGACCCGATCGAGCTGGTAGCTTATTCCGATGCTTCTCCGGACAACGTGCAACCGAGAAATAGCAGCGAGGCTACTATCAAAGGAATCGAACTCGAGTGGAAGAAAAAATTGGCTTTCTTCGGCAAGGCTTTCCAGGAAAGCAGCATTGGAGGGAATGTCAGTTTCATTGATTCCGAGGTAAAGATTGGTGAATCTGAATATCAATCCCGATTGCACAACGCCCGGACGGGTGAAAGCGTGGCCGATACCCGTCCCCTGGTCGACCAATCTCCCATTTTGGCCAACGTGTTCCTCCAATACGCCACCTTGCAGAATCAGCTTCACCTCAACCTGAGTTACAACTACCAGGGCAAGCAATTGTCAATCGTAGGAATCGGCCGGAATTCGGATATTTACACTCTTCCGACCCAGAGCCTCAATTTCAATGCCCAACTAAACCTGGGGCAAGCTAACCGGATCCATCTTTCCTTCCTGATCAAAAACCTCCTGGATCAGGATTTTGAAATGGTGTACCAGTCCTTTGGATCCCCGGATCGGATCAGTGAGCGGTACAAGCCCGGCCGATCGGTTTCCCTGGGATTATCGATTGATTTATAAGAATTTTCCTATAGCGATTTTATGAGGCAGGTGGTCAATGGTGGCCACCTGTTTTTTTTATTTCATCTAACAGCTATCAGCTATCAGCTAATGGCTCAGAACACATCGTCACGGACCAATCTCAACTTTTGGCGTCCACCCCAGTAAATTGCCCGATAAACAAAGGCAAACCGAGCTCCTGATCTACTATGAGATACAAAAAGGGCTTATTAAATTGCAGGGATGGAGGAAGAGAAGTCGTCCCTACCCCGATCGTTGTCACCGCAGCGCCCTCCACTCCTTTCTCATCCATTTTCAGATACACGTCGTGCAATGTTCTGGATATATGAAGGGGCAAGCCATTTTGAGCCTGGCCAATATTGCCCAACTCCGCTTGCTGGGGATTAAAAGCAGAAACCATGCCCAGTGATTGTAATGCGTCGTTGAGCGTAACGTGTGTCTTGGTTTCGATGACGGGCATTTCAAACATGACCCGCGTATTTTGAAATTCCAGTGAGTTGGTCCAAATTCCACCAACCACATCCGATTGGATAGCAGATGAAAGCTGGGAGGATTGTTGCGGCATGATCAGATACACGAATAAGGCCGAATCAGCCAGGGGAAGTCTTGCTATCTGATATCCATCTTTGGTCAGTTGTTCCACGCCCATCGTTCTGTGCATGGTAGGGATCGATATTTCCCTGCCTTCCATAGTGAAAAACGGCCGGTCTGCTGTAGTTTCCGCCAAAAATCCATTCACCCAGTCCGCTTTCAGATACAGGGCATTGATCAGGAATAAAACCTCCTGATCGGAGATTGTCTGGATCACTTCCTTGATTTTATCGTACGTTTTATCCTGAACCCATTCATTGATCGAGGCGACCGCGGATGGATCACCGAAACTCAGATCTGATTGGTAGGCATCAAAATATTTTTTCAATTTTTCGACGTAATTTTCAGCCAATTCGACCCTGCTTTCATCATAAAAAAGGGCATTGTGAATATCCAGATGACCTTTTGAGATGAGATTATTAAAATACTTCATCAGGCTTTGTACTTTCGTATTCAACGTATCCATATCCAGATTGGCGACCCGGAGCAATTTACCGATCTCAGTTTGGGTCTCTCCCTCAGCTCCATTGTACACCATATAGAGTGCTAACTGGATACTCAGGGGAGATATCGCAAAGTTGTTGTTTTTATATTCTTCAGAGGTAGCCTGGTACAGATCCTGGCTGGTTTTCTGAATGGCTTCTCCTTCGATGGAGTCTACCGGATTCTTATCGTCTGGCATGAGATTGGTTTTATCACAGGCGTAAGTGAGTATAAATATCACAGCTATCCAGCTCATTGAATAAAATGAATGTAAAGGCTGGAAAATTT
>CALEIL010000521.1 GCA_937876435.1 uncultured Bacteroidota bacterium | reverse complement strand
ATACCACTATAGGCACTTAAGATTCGACGCACTGGGTGTTTCAAAAATGGTCACTTCCAGATCACTCCCTGATATATCAAGTTGCTCCTGGAACCTTGCACAGAGTAATCTGACAAGCTCTTTTTTAGCTTCCACGCTACGCCCTTCGAATATGCTCAATTCGATTATCGTATATTTTTCGGTCCGATCCGCCGGGAAATAGAAATCCTCCTCCTCAAGTAGAATAAAACGATGGAATTTTTTATCCACAGGGAATTTGAATATGTCCACCAGGCAGGAATGGATTACTTCGGAAACTTCATCTCTGTGAGGACCCAAGACCTTTTTCAACCCAAATATTTTAATTTGCCCCATACTGGTTCTGATTTATGAAACGGATGTAGAGTGTGTACATCCCACCCTTAAGAATCCCTACAATATATTATTTATATTCAAAACCAGCAAAAAAGTCAATTAAGACGTTGCCGGTGATCCTATCGCAGGAATGGATGGACTGAGGCTTAACGTACACTCCGACCATCGGCTCCCGGTAGTATTCTGGGAATGGTCATTCCTTTGGTTTTCCGCTTACAATTCTTGAAATAATTCCTTTCTGGTCAGTAAATTCGGCTAACAAAACGCCGGACAGGTGAATAATGATGAAAGGCACCAGATAGTAAATGGAGAGAACATGGATTGCTTCTATTGGTTTCTTGAGGTTTTTCGGACCCAGTTCGATGATTAGACCGGTGACCAAAGAAATGACGACGCATATATAAAAGATAATGTACGTCCATTTGTGGAATCTATCTTTGATACTCAACCCCTGTGCCAGGGGATTGGATATTTTCATTTCTCCGATCAGCGGCAACATAAATCGTACGCTAAACAGACCCACCAAAACATACCCTATATAAACGTGCCATTTCCACATGGGCTCCCTGATTTGTTTGGCCAGGACGATCAATTGGTCCTGAGACAAAGTCAGCTCATTGTCAGCAAGATAAGCCCCTATAATTGCTGCCACATTCTCTTTGTTCATCCACGTTAATCTCAGAAAAATGGTAATCAGTAAAAGGATAAAAGAGAATGCGATGGCCCAATGGAAGATTCGATAAACTGCAGAATACGATTGTTTCATTTCATTTGGTTTTATAGCATAAGGTGAGACTTTTTCGGCAAACGAGTGTGCGGAAATTTAAGTAGCTATCAATGTTTTTTAAAATATTTTTTGACAGAT
>CALEIL010000520.1 GCA_937876435.1 uncultured Bacteroidota bacterium | reverse complement strand
TGTCAAAAAAGATGAAGAAAAACATGATATGTATTTAGATTTTCGTGCACTAGCTTCCCGATTGCGAGGGACATGGTTATTCGTCCGATTCCCATTGGAGACGTGTTTTCCATTCAGCATCGTCCCCAACACCTATCGTAGCGATCCAGACATCAGCCGTTTCACCTCGGCCGAAAATATCAGCAGCGTTCCCTGAATACGACAGTTTGTTTCCCGAAATACTGGTCACCTTCCCCACCACTTCGTACGATTCATTGAGCACGTAGGCGCCGATGTACGAACTGGCAAACCGGAGCGAATTGTTGATTTGGACAGCCTGATTTTCGCCTGCTAATTTGGTGACGTTGATCCGTCCGATCAAAAGATCATCCGTCGTGGTCAAAGTTAGATTGTCTCCTTCCAGTTGGTACTGGCTGATAGGGTGAGCGGTTTGGAGGTCGCCGTTCCGGAAAAACAGGACATCTGTATTGAGTTCCTTTAGATCAGGCTGTGGTTGATCCTTATCCAACCTTATGGTGACCTGTCGTTGATCAATATCAATCCCGGACACCTTTCCTGTGAGAGGCCGGGCTTCGAATCTTTGATCGCCATACGACAAATATTTTCCATCACTGAAGAACACCCGCTTCAACCGGCCCTCCTCGTCCAGAGTGACCACTCCGGCAGTGGCATCTGTTTGAATTCCAAAACTGTCGATCGTCTTACCGACCTGCTCAAAGTCGCTGATCACGATATCGGTTTCGGTCCCTCGATTCACATAGACAGCCTGACTTCCGATCCCGCCGGACACCGAAAGCTTCCCGGCCGACTGGATAAAATCCTCCCGATAATAAGGCTCTATGACGCTCACGAACGTATTGTCCAGGATGGATGAGGCATCTTCAGAATGGCTAATGAGGTGTTTGATCAAAAATTCTTTGGATCGGGGATGGTTATAGGCATCAGCGATATACAAATCCTGTCGGTCATTTTCGAGTACCCGCAATTTGAGTCGCGCCTGAGGATCGTTGAGGTGCTGGAAATCAACGATTCCAGATCCATTAATCTTTTTTTGCACGTTGAACAAATGTTGAAAGCCCGATCCACCATATCGCGAATAGCCACCGGAATAATCGGGTGTGTTCATCTCAGGATGGTCGTAGATCTCTGCGATATCGACATCTTCCCCGGCGTAGGTGCCGGGCTTCGGTTGGCTCCATTCCGCTTTTTCCACTTCGACGTATCCGGGAGGACCGTGCAGAATGTAATCGTGGCGATGCCCACCTTTCACGTAAAAAAAGTCCACCAGATAATTGTGATCGTTACCGGCGTCGACCGAAACCAGATTGCGCCGGTATCGGGATACTTGTGAATAAGCCGGAGTCGACGCTCCCATTGTTCGGGCAAAACGGCCATCCGTGAAATTGTGTAATACACCAGGTACGTTTCGATTTTGTTTGTGTGCATCCACCACTACGGTATTGTGGGAAACCGTATTCTGCGACCAGGTAAAAACGCCGGGTACGTAGGCATTCATAGCATCCGGGTACCCAAAATCAGGCATCATTTTCTGGCCAAAAGCAAACAATTCAAAGTTTAAAAAATCCCAGTGGTAGTGAGATCCGTGCAAGCTATAGGTCATGGCGACCGTATTGGGATTATCTCCTCCTGCAGCCAATTTCCCCAGGCCATACCCCGCTAACAGTCTGGAGGTAGAATAATCTATACTTACCGCTCCCGACAAATCGAGGATATCAACCTCTGGTCTAAAGAGGGACTCATACGTGAACTTTCGATCTCCCGGATTCCGTCGTTTCCCGTCGGGGTATAACCAGGATAAAAACGTCGAATCCCCTGTATTCAAGAACGCCACCTCATAGGTATTCAGATCCCGGCCCAGGACTCCGCCGAGGGTGGATCCCGAATCACCCACATCGATGGTGTATTGATCAGTACCCATAGTATGAATCGGGCTTTTCAATACGCTCTGGAATCTGTGATCCTCAAAAAAATCAACCCCAAATTTCTTCAAACGGTCATTCAATGCTGCCAGCGTCCGAATCCACAGGAAATTGTAACTCGGTGATTCCATAGGCACACCGTCCCGAAAAACATAGTTGTACAACGCATAGCTTATACCCGTATGGAGGTATTCCTTACTTACGTTGTGAATGATCTGGTTGATATAACGATCATTGTCCATATGCTGCCGGGCCAGGAGCACGTACAACAAGGCCATTTGATGCATCCCAAAGTTTCCCTGAATTTTCCGGTCCCTATAGGCATCCACCGCTTCCTCCAATAGATTTACCTCGACAAAAGCCTGAATTTCCTCCCCTCCCATATCTAGATGCTCTTGAAGCTCGTAGTCTTTTTCGATGTGATTCCACACCGCATCGTAGCACTCCGCCGCGGTTTGGATAAAGGTAGTTTCCCATATCCGGTTGAGTACTTTACCGGGGTATCGACCGCCGTTTTGCTTGAGTAGTTGCCCGTACCGGGATTGATGTTCGTAATCCATTCCCGGGTAGACCTCCGCGAGTCGATGCAGCATAACCAGTGCCTTGTGCGCAAATTCGGGTCGGTCCGTCAATACATACGCCCGTCCCAGGTTCCGCAGTGCTTCCTGTACGTATTTTATATAAAACCATTGGTTCGCGTACGCCACAAACCAATACGTCTCCCCGTTCTCCGAATTCCATCCCCATCCGTTATCCACGTATGGTTTTCCCGATTTTTGATCCTGACCCTCTTTCCAGACCTCCGACGGTGTAAATTCATTGGCTGGATACACTTCGTGGCCGACAGGGCATTCCACCTTAAATTGTTTCTCGGGATCCAGAATCCAGGGGTATGCTCCTCCAACGTGGAATATGGTGTCGCCATGAACCGGACAACCCTCTGCATTCAGGTCAAATGATCTCGGTACGCTGCCATCCGGGATCAGGGCTCTCAATTCCTGATCGTCCCATTCCACCCACTTTTCGGCAGATTGGACGATTGTCTGAGCGAGTTTCCGGGCATTATCGATATTACTTATTTTATTTTTAGCTACCGCCACCTCTTCTTCCGTATATATCAGGCTTTGGCTCTTAAGCGGGTAAATACTTTCGATCCTTTGTTTCGATTTGTCATTTTCCAAAACAAGTTTATCGTTTTGAGCAAATACTATCAATGAGGTTGACAATAAGGTGATAACGAGCAACTCCTTCCGTAACTCCGCGAGATAAAATCTAAAAACCATGAAATCTTTGATTTATAATGACAAATTCTCTGAAAGATAAGTGCAAATCGATCCATTAAAAACTTTCTCCGAAACTTTTTATGACCGCAACATACAAAGAAGACACATTTCTTGCACGGAAAGATGGTTGGATGATTTCTCCGATTTTTTTGTCTGTGGGGAATAAGAACCGATAGTTTTTCCTTTCCGGTACATTTCCAGAACACGCGGATCTATATACGAAGACAGGGCGATAGCGGGCGTATTCCCGAGGCTTTCTGCCACGGTGACCACCACAGCCTGGATGTCTGATTCCTTCTTTTTTTGATCCCCCCTCTCCTTTCCATCCACTTTGCCACCGGTCTCCAGCTCATCCAATGCCTTCGCTGCCAGCAGTGTGCCTGCCCAGGTTCTGAAATCCTTGCACGAAAATTCGTCGCCCATCGTTTCCCTGATGTACGTATTCAGATCTTCATGGGTCACCTCATGGCGAATTCCGTTTTCATCCACGTACTTAAATATCCGGTAACCCGGCATTTCATCCAACTCCCGCACAATCCTGGCTAGCCTGGCATCCCGGATCTGGTGCTCCTGCTCCTGGCCCGATTTCCCGACGTAGGTGAATGTTATCTCATTTCCTGAAATTTCCACGTGCTTGCTCCGCAAAGTCGTCAGGCCATAGCTGTTGTTTTCCTGCGTATATCTCGGATGACCTGGTCGCAGATACACTTCATCCATCAATCTCACCATGGCCGCCAAAACTTTTTCGCGGCTTATTTCCCGTTTCCGCAAATGCCCTTCGGTCACCTCGCGCATAGAGGCCAGCTTTTCGCCGAAGGCAACGATCCGGTTAAATTTCTGAGTATTCTGATGCGCCACGAAGTCCGGATGATAAATATATTGCTTGCGGCCTTTTACGTCCCGTCCCGTGGCCAACAAATCAGCAGATTTCACCCCACTGATCTCCACATCGGTCCAGGCTGGGGGAATGACCAGAGACCGAAACCACTCTTTGAGTTTTTCATCCCGGACGGTCTTTCCATTTCCATCCACGTAGCGGAATCCTCTTCCATGCTTTTTGCGATAATATTTTTTGGTCATAACCCAGGATCGTTTAAAACGAAGGTTTCCCGACATTCTAAACGACAATATTGAGAAAAACTATCTATCGAGATTGAGTTTCGGATCAGATCCGGAATGACTTTTGTACAAACGGCCGAATGTCATCCGACGAATGGGGACCAACGCGATCCATTCCCACACGCTCAAAGGACATGTGGTGGAGGAAGAGGAATTTGAAAAGTTGAAGTCACCCCCTGACGCACCATAAGGGCCCTAATTGGGCAAGCCTGTCTGCCCATACGGACCAAGCCTGCCCAGCCCGCCCGTATACGTATGGGTCCCTGGCAGGTTCTACCAGGACTCCATTCGTCATTGTCCAATGTCAAATATTAATTATCAATTAATTCGCTCCCCCACCAGTTTTCATTGGGCACGTAATCTTCCGACAACATGGCCTTCCGCTGTTCCTCCAATCGCGATCGCTGCCTGGTCTTTCGATCTTCGTATTGTTTTTTGGCCAACTCCGGATCGTATGCCGGATCCTCTTCTGGAATATTGGCCATGTTCATAAACAAAAATGCCTTCAAACGACCGGTCATTTCACTTGCCAATTCTGCGTGGCCATTCGCCACATCGTTTTGTTCCCGGGGATCCAGATCGAGATTGTACAATTCAACCGAATCGTCTTCCCAGTAGTAAATCAGTTTCCAGGGTCCTTCCCTAATGATGGAAGAGGGGTCGCCGCCCTGATTTCCGTAATGAGGGTAGTGCCAGAACAAAGGACGATGCGGTATGGTATCCCCTTTGAGTAATGGTTTCAGACTAAGGCCGGATATATGTTGCCGGGGCATCAGCGGAATACCGGCCAGGTCAAGGATAGTTGGAAAAAAATCCGCTCCGGTTACCGGAACATCAATCGTGGCTGGAGCATTCTCCATCCAGGGAACCTTGATAAAATAAGGCTCCCGGATCCCTCCTTCCCATTGGTACCCTTTCCCACCCCTCAAGGGTCGATTGGAGGTAGCGAAGGCATCCCCGCTCGCCACCCCGCCATTATCGGACGTAAAAATGATGAGGGTATTTTGATCCAGATCAAGTTCTTTTAATTTTGCTAAAACTACCCCGACGGCGTCATCCATTTGTTCTACCAGGCCGGCATACACCGGATTATCCTGATGGATGCGGATAGGTAGCCGTCGTTCCATCTCAAATCCATGGTCTGCGATTCCCATCTGGCCAGCCTTGTCACGGTATTTACGCCATTTTTCCCGAGTGGTTTGAATCGGTCCATGAACAGCATAAAAAGACAGGTAAGCCAGAAACGGGCCAGCCTGATGCTCCTCTATAAACCGGGCGGTTTCTCTGGCCAGACGCATAGACAAGTTTTCACCATCCTTTTCATTGGGCAGATTGGGATTTTCCCACGGTGAAAAATATCCACCCCGCGGACTGCCGACGTCCCAGCCGCCTGCATTGAAATCGAAACCATGGTCAGTAGGCCACGAGCCTTCGCCGCCCAAATGCCACTTGCCCGCAAAGAATGTAGTATATCCTGCCGCCTTCATGGCCTCGGCCAGGGTAGTATCCCCGGAGGGTAAGGCATGCACGTAATCAGATGGCAACAATTTATTGTTGCGATCCTGACTCCTCCACGCCTCACCTGAGGCTGCTCCTATCCAATCCGTTATCCCGTGATGAGCGGTAAACTTTCCGGTCATAATACTCGCTCTGGATGGACTGCATACCCTGCTGGTGGCATAACCCTGGCTGAAAATCGTTCCTTCCCTGGCGATCTGGTCGATGTGTGGGGTTTCGTAATACTCACTACCCAGCACGCTCAGATCGTGGACGCCCAGGTCATCAGCCAGTATAAATACTACATTGGGCTGTGCCGTGCTTTTCACAGAAACAGAATCCTGGCATGCGCCGGAAAAAATCAAAGCACATATCCATATAACAGAACTACTCGTGTGCCTAAATGGTCTGTTATTCATCAAACATTTTCGGGCACCTCAAATCCTTTTCGATATTCACGAGTCAGGTATTGATCAGCCTCTGGATCGTTGACAAATCTCTCCGACTTGGGATCAAAATTGAGAACCCGTCCCGTACGATAGGCAATATTTCCCAAATGCGCCAGACCCGAAGAAAGGTGAGCCGTTTCGACCGGACCATTGAGGATGGATTTATCCCGCTTACGTACCGCTTCGATGAAATTGGCAAAATGCCCGTCAGTTCCGCCTGCACCCCGATCCATACCGGTTCCTGACACCCCACCGTCTTCGCCGGATTGGCCCGGAGTCCGGTCTTGTCCCAGATAGGTTTTGTACTTATCATATCCATCAACCACCAGTATACCTTTGTCCCCGTAAAATATATTTCCTACGGTCACGCCATCTTCGGTGTTGGTACACCATGGACGTACTTCAAACTGGATGATTTTATTTTCTTCGGGGTAATTGTATACGGAAGTCAGCACTTCAGGGACTTCCTTGGCGTCATCCCACAAAAACTTACCACCCATGGACGTAATCTGGGTTGGAAGTCCCACATCCAATCCCCACATACAAAGATCTGTTTCATGGATCCCCTGGTTTCCGACGTCGCCATTGCCGTATTCCCAATTCCAGTGCCAATTGTAATGCACGAGATTTCTGGAAAACGGTTTTTTGTGAGCCGGACCTGTCCACAGATCATAATCGATTCCTTCTGGCACCGGAGATGTCCCCTGATCGCCAATACTGGCTCTCCATCGGAAGACCAATCCCCGGGACATATACACCCGTCCGATATATCCGTCCCTCAACAATCCAATGGCTTCGTTGATGGAAGGTGAACTCCGCAACTGGACACCATGCTGTACGATGCGGTTGTATTTATTTGCTGCCTCCACCATTTTACGACCTTCCCAGATATTGTGCGATCCAGGTTTCTCCACGTACACATCTTTACCAGCCTGGCACGCCCATATGACCGCCAGCGCATGCCAATGATTGGGGGTGGCAATGCTCACCACGTCGATATCGTCATCGTCATATACCTTCCGAAGATCCTGTTCCAATCCGATGTCCTGATTATATTTTTCTTTAAAAGCCTTCTGACGTTCCTTGAGCAGATTCATATCGGGATCGCACAGAGTTTTTATCCGTACGTTATCCTGCGCCATAAAACTGCTAATGTGGCTTTTGCCCCGTCCGTTTATTCCGAGAACAGCGGCGTTGATGCGATCATTGGCTCCAAAGACGCTGGCGGAAACTATGGTAGGGGCTACCAGCACGGTCGACCCGGCCACAGCCGATGTTTTAATAAAGGATCTTCTTGTTGTTTTCATTGTAAAATGTTGTTTTAGTCCAAATCTTATATCGGTCATTTGGATTACCAATGTTGCCGATCGTCAAAAATTAAATTTCAGAAAGTCAATAATAAGGATTTTTTAATAGGATGCAAAATGTTGATTCAATTTTTATTCGGTCAAAACTGGACGCAACGGGAATATTCTTAGCATTTTTTGAATCCACAATTTTCTGTATATTCGACGATCTATAACCAAACATTCTTCATGGAATACCTGGCATCTGAAAAACGATACGCTGAAATGCCCTACAGGCGATGTGGTCTCAGTGGATTGAAATTACCCTCCATTTCACTGGGATTGTGGCACAACTTCGGGGATGTGGATCTCCGGTCAAACTACGAGAATTTATTATTCACAGCTTTTGATCTGGGGATCACTCATTTTGATCTGGCCAATAATTATGGTCCTCCTCCCGGCAGTGCTGAATCCAATTTTGGACAGATTCTGAACCGGCATTTGAAAAAGTATCGGGATGAACTCATCATTTCGACAAAAGCCGGTTATGATATGTGGGAAGGACCTTACGGAAACTGGGGCAGCAAAAAATACCTTGTCTCGAGTCTCGATCAGAGCCTCCGTCGGATGAATCTGGACTATGTAGATATTTTTTATCATCACAGGCCCGATCCCAAGACACCGCTGTTCGAAACAATGAATACCCTCGATCTGATCGTGAGGCAAGGAAAAGCGCTGTATGTGGGGATATCCAACTATCCAGCTGATCTGGCTCAGAAGGCCATTGATATTTTACAGGAACTCGGCACTCCCTGTCTTATCCATCAACCCAAATATTCCATGTTTGAACGCACTCCGGAACTGGGATTACTGGACGTCCTGGGAAAAAACGGGGTGGGTTGCATACCTTTTTCACCGCTCGCTCAGGGTCTGTTGACCGATAAGTATATCGATGGAATCCCCAAGGGCTCCAGAGCTGCAAGAGCTCATTTCCTAAAACCCGAACAAATTACTGAGGAAGCGCTCCAGATCATCAAATCCTTGAATGAAATGGCCTGGCACCGCGGCAATACGCTGGCCCAAATGGCCATCAACTGGCTTCTCAGAGATCCACGGGTAACTTCCGTACTGATCGGTGCGAGCAAAACCAAACACATCACCGATGCCGTAGAGGGATTGAAGAGTAAACCATTTACTAAGGAAGAACTCCAAAAGATCGATTCGATATTGGCGGGCACGATGAATAAAAAATAGCCACCAGCCAATTAGTTTATCATAAAAAAATTCTCTAAACACCAACAAGTTTAATCATCTCAATTTACGGTTGAGAAGGTTGAGGGGGTGTAATTGACAAGCGGGGCTCAAGCACACCCACACTCACACAGCTTACAGCCCAATTTCTAACCACTGATCACTGCTTCCAGATCCTTCAAAAACGAAATAACCTTTTTCATCGAAGACATATCATCTACCACCAGGATTAAATGGCTACGGGATTGCTTGACCTTCATTTTAAGTTTTTTGGGATTCTTATTCACGTGGGTCAGCAGATCCCTGAACACGGAAGATTCGTAATACGCGGACTGAGGATCATTCGGAAAGAAACAGCGCAACTTTTTATCCGTGACGATGATCCGTTCGAAGCCCAATACCTTACCCAACCAACGCAAACGCAGCCCCTGAAACAGGTTTTCCACCTCCTGCCCGTAAGGCCCAAACCGATCCCTCAGGTCTGCGGCAAACGTGTCCAGTTCTTCTTCATTTTTCAAATGATCCAGCGTGGTATACAGACTCAATCGCTCCCGGATCTGATTGACGTAGGAATCCGGAATCAACATATCTGAATCGGTCTCAATCACCACGTCCTGCACAAACTCTTTCTGCTTGTGAAGATCTTCCTGAAACAAGTCTTTAAAATCGGTCTCTTTCAGTTCCCGGATAGATTCTTCCAGAATTTTCTGATAGGTATGATATCCTATTTCGGAAATAAATCCACTCTGTTCCGCGCCCAGAAGATTTCCGGCCCCCCTGATATCAAGGTCACGCATGGCTATCTCAAAACCCGATCCCAGATCCGAAAATTCCTCGATCGTCCGGAGCCTCTTCCGTGCTTCTGACGTGAGCACCGACAAGGGCGGGCTGAAAAGATAGCAATAAGCCTTTTTGTTGGATCGACCTACCCTGCCCCGGAGTTGATGTAGATCACTCAGTCCAAATTGATGCGCATTGTTGATGATGATCGTGTTGGCATTGGGGATATCGAGCCCGGTTTCGATAATATTCGTACAGAGGAGTAAATCAAATTCACCGTTGATGTACCTCACCAGGGTATCTTCCAATTGTTTGCTCTCCATCTGGCCATGAGCCACGGCAATGTCGATATCCGGACACAGGTTCGCGAGCAGCACTTTCATCTCCTGAAGGGCTTTGACCCTGTTGTGTACAAAGAATACCTGACCACCCCGGTCCACTTCGTGGTAAATCGAATCCCGGATCAACTCGTGGTTGAAAATTCTGATTTCGGTGTGGATGGCCTGCCTGTTGGGAGGAGCGGTCCTCAGGATGGACAGATCCCGGGCTGCCATCAGGGAAAATTGTAGCGTTCGGGGAATAGGTGTGGCTGTCAGTGTCAGGGTATCTACGTTGACCTTGAAGTCCCGGAGTCGTTCCTTCGCGGTCACGCCAAATTTTTGTTCTTCATCGATGACCAGCAGACCGAGGTCTTTGAAAACAATATTTTTATTGAGGATAGCATGCGTGCCGATCAGGATATCCACTTTTCCTTCTTTCACGTCTTCATAAATTTCTTTTTTCTCCCGGGCCGTCTTAAACCGGTTGACGTAGGCCAGACTCACTCCAAATTCTGACAATCTCTCGTGAAACGTTTTGTAGTGCTGCAAGGCCAAAATCGTCGTGGGAACCAAAATGGCCACCTGTTTTCCATTGACCACAGCTTTGAAAGCAGCCCGAACCGCAATCTCGGTTTTACCAAACCCCACATCCCCGCATATCAGTCGGTCCATCGGACTTTCTTTCTCCATATCCCGTTTGACATCGATCGTCGCCTGTTCCTGATCCGGGGTATCTTCATAGAAAAAACTGGCCTCCAGTTCGGTTTGCAGGTAACCATCCGGTTTGCAGGCAAATCCTTTGGAAGCTTTTCGCCGGGCGTACAATTTGATGAGTTCGGAAGCGATGTCCTTGATTTGCTTTTTTGTCCTGCTTTTGAGTTTGTTCCAGGCATCCGTTCCCAGTTTGCTCAGCGATGGTTGCTTTCCTTCCTCGCCGGTGAATCGGGTGATTTTGTGGAGCGAATTGATACTGACGTATAATACATCGTTGTTCTTGTATACGATGCGCAATGACTCCTGGGTCTGACCTTTGATTTCGATTTTTTCCAGACCCGAATACCGTCCGACGCCATGGTCGATGTGGGTCACAAAATCTCCGGGTTGTAGTTCCCGCAACATTCTCGAAGTCAAGGCTTTGCTCTTGGAAAAACCTTTCCTCAGATTGTACTGATGAAAACGCTGGAAAATCTGATGGTCCGTGTAGCAGACCAATTTAAGCTGGTGATCGATATATCCCTCGTGAAGCGAGGATAGGATGGTTTGTACGGGCAGGCCAGCTTCGAGATCGTGAAATATGGAATTGAGCCTCCGCGATTGCCTTTCGCTTTCTGTGAACAAAAAGATATCGTATCCACTTGCGTGGTGTTGTCTCAGATTCTCAATCAGCAGGGTAAAATTTTTATTGAAGCTGGGTTGTGGATCAATATTGAGGTCGATCCGGTCGGCCAGTGGAATCTCCAGTTTAAAGGTGTCCTCAAAATAAAATCCTGCAAAGTCAGACAATTCAGCTTTCAATTGCGAAGGATTGAGATATTTCTCGTTCTCAAAAAACGACATGACATCGGCAGGGTACTCAGAGCGGACCTTCTCTTTCTGGAAATCGAGCAACAGTTCGTAGGTTTTTTCCAGGCGACTGTCAAAGAGGGCATGGTTCAGATCCCACACGATCGCGTCATTCTTGATCAGCGTGAAAAAAGAGGCCCACTCCTCCGAGCTGACTTTTTCCTGAATGTCGGGCACGATAGAAATGTAATCCACCTTTTTCCGGGACAACTGACTTTCCGGATCAAATAACCGAATGCTTTCTATCTCGGTATCAAACAACTCAACCCTGTAAGGCCAATCGTTGCCATAGGTAAAAATATCGATAATGCCACCCCGGATCGAAAACTCACCGGGTTCATACACAAAATCCACGTGCCGGTACCCGTAATCCACCAGTTCGGTCATAAGCAATTCTGCATCCATTTCCTCCCCGATGCGCAGATCAACCCGGTTCTTGTTCAACACTTCAGGGGAAACCAGTTTTTCGATCAAAGCTTCCGGGTAGGTGACGATGATATGTCTGCGTTGGCGATCACTGTACAACTGATTGGCCGTTTCGGTTTTCAGCAGCAGATTGTTGCGATCAATCCTGGTAAAGTTTTGGGGTTGTCTGAAACTGTCCGGCAGGAAGTGAATGGGTTTACCGGGAAGAAGTGCTTCCAGTGAATTGAATTGATAGGCGGCTTCTTCCTTGTCGCCGCACAGTACGATGTAGTGTTTCCGCTGATTCTCGTACGTAGCTGCAATCAGGACGCTTTTGCTGCTTCCTGCTGCTGAACCGATCCCAATGTGCTCCACCACACTACTTGCGATCCTCCGGTTGATATCTTCGACGACCGGACTGTGGCGATAATGCTGTAAAAAATTTTCTAAGTTCTCCACTCCTGACTCTTAACTAAACGATTTTAAAACCCGGTGACCGACAAATAGTTTATCCTGGAATGAGAAGGACATTGACAGGTTTTATTATGCAGATTTCCTGTTTTATTGAAATTCCGCGCAAAGGTAATAAATCTCCGGCTGGATTCACACGCCGGAATTTTAACAACGGATTGGGAGCCGCTCCTCAGACCGTATCCTGGTGCTCTATGGATCGGGCCATGGTATTAATCAGTCATTTGGACGATATTCCCGGTGATCGTGCAGGAGGTTTTGACCGTATTAAATATCGTCCCAAATTTTTCGATATTTTTTTTGAGCAAATCAACATTCAATTCCTGATCATTGCTAAATATCATCAGTTCGTAATGCACTTTGTCCATTCTGGGAGGGTTCTCGAGCCGGGTTGCTTTCACAACGATATCAGCCCGGCTGTATTCAAATTTTAAAAAATGGGAAAAACGCTCCACATTTTTGAGTATGCATGCCGTGAAGGATCCCGGGAGCGCTTCGGCTGATTGAGCAAAGAATAGGCCAATTCCGGTGTTATTCCAAATTGTATATCGGAGTGCTTGATATCGATTGACGCATAGCCTTTCCAGATTAAACCTGCCTTGACGGTATATTCCATGAATTAAAATTTCAATTCGACTGACTTATATAAAGCTATCACAATCTTACCATATAGAGATGTTGTCCGAGTACTTTTGTCTGGATCTAAATCTATCGTACTTTGAATAATTCCCCACCGATCTATGGAAAAACCGATCTAAGTACCTATTTTGAGCTTTTAAACGTGCTGGAACTATGCGAAAACTATACCATGGCAAGCTTTTGATGTTTGGAGAATATCTGGTTCTCAATCAAGGAGCAGCTTTGGCTCTACCTGAAAAAAGGTACTCCGTAAAATGGGAAAGAAAAGATAATCCTGATCTCGAATTGATCAAATACCACGAATACCTGGGCGATGAAGATTCCCTAGCCGAACACCTCAATATATCCCTGCTCGGCAAACATCTCGAAGCCGGCTGGCAACTGGTTTCCGATGTTCCCAGGCATAAGGGATTGGGAAGTTCCGCGTCCATCGTAGCCGCGATTTACGACAGGTACAAAACTTTACAGGATTCCGAAATCTCGATGAATGACCTGCAGAAAATTTTCGCTGCCATGGAGAATTATATGCACGGAACAAGTTCAGGATTTGACCCCATGCCGATTTATTTCAATTTGCCGGTTCTTCGGAAAAACAATCAATCCGTATTGGTCAACACGTCCCTTACTTGTCTTGATAGCTGGACCACTGAGCTGATAGACAGTGGTGAAATAAGGGAGGATGGCGAAGGGATCAACCGGTTTTTAGATCGACTCAAACAAGACAAAGAGTTTGCGTCCAATATTGATACACTGACCAAAGTCAACAACAAGCTGGTGGAAGCGGTGATCAAAAATGAAAAAAGAATAGCTGAAAATTTACTCAAGATTTTTTCAGAAAACCAACTGCATCTTTTCAGTGACTGGATTCCGGAAGGTATCAGACAGGAGTGGGCAGACAGTCAACAAGAACCCAACGTGGTGTACAAAATGCTCGGCGCCGGGGGAGGCGGATATTTTTTGAAAATATACTTCAATAGTTAAGGCACTTCGAATTTTTGAAGATTGATTCATTGATTGGGATACTTAGCACTCTTCGCCCACAGATTCCGTAGATTTCTGTTGATCTTATTCTGTTGTACGAACCAGATGCTGATCGCTCCTGCAACCCGCCTTTAGGTTGATCACGACCCGGGAAATTATCCCCCGCGTAAATCACATCAAACGGTTTGCATCATATGAGAATCCAACATACGCGCGGAGCAATCAAACGCCCCCGATCAAAAGCATCACCATAGTTTTTTCAACAATTCGTAGGACCTTATCTCCTGCGGAGTGTGACTGTGATAACGGATATAATCGATCAACCCATCCGTAAGTTTTTGGCGATGAATACGGTCCACGGGGACCGTGCATATTTCTTCGAGACTCAAGTGCAACACCTTTTGAAACAAAAAACTCACCGCTGAATCCAGTGATAGTGGATGAGTGGGTTCTTCCCGTAAAAACTGCCCGGATTTGATATCAAAGAAAAGAGGGCCGTTTTCCTCCTCTCCCCGGGGTCCAAAGCCGAGTTCCACCGACAGATGGGCCAGAAAATGAAGGAGGATATTTCCCGTTTTATCCACCCGATCCAGCGATTGAAAATAGGTTGAAAGGAATTGATAAAGAGATGCATTGACGTCGTACGGATGCACCACCTTTTTTATGACCTCGCACATGCAAAGCGCCGTATTCCCTCGGATAATATCAAAAGGAGTGCGGGATAATTGATGCGCAATGCTCGCTTCCTTGATCCGCCATAACTGATATGGATCCCGCTCGTAAAAGACGATCGATAAGGTATATCCAGGTGTAAACAGGACGGGTGAAAATGCCGGTTTGGTTTTTCGTACGCCTGAAACAATAAAGCCCGACAGTCCGTGACTTTCTGTAAAAATATCCACGATCATACTCGATTCCCGATAGTTCATCCGACGGATTACGATCCCTGTTGTCTGGACTATCCGGGCCACGACTCAATTTCTGTGCAGCGTGATGCGAATCCTGGCGCCTTCCACCAACTCCACTTCCTGTCCGTTCTCGGCCGGCCCGACAGACAATTCATCCGCCAGCACTTCCTGCCTGATGTACTCACCAAATTTTTCCACCGCGGGAAACACGATTTCATTTGGACTGATCCTAACCTGGATGCGGTCCGTCACTTCAAAATCTGCTTCCTTCCTCATATTCTGGATCCGGTTCACCAGCTCCCGGGCGATTCCCTCGGATACGAGATCATGATCCATGTGAATATCCAGTGCCACCGTGATCTCTTCATCTTTGGCCACCATCCATCCTTCGATATCATCCGAACCGATCACAAAATCCTCCAGACTCAGATCATAGGTCTGGCCATTCAGCATCAGTTGGTAACCTCCGGATTTTTCAATTTCTGAAATTTCTTTCTGACCCAATTGGCTGATAATATCCGCTCCGGCTTTCATATCTTTTCCGAGACGTCGTCCAAGCGTTTTAAAATTGGGCTTGATGTTTTTTCTG
>CALEIL010000519.1 GCA_937876435.1 uncultured Bacteroidota bacterium | reverse complement strand
TAGGGAGTAAATGAAGCTCAGCAATTGTGAATGGTGAATTTTGAGACTAATCCAGAAAGTCATTTTTTAATCCTCTACATTCCATGAATTTCGGGATGTCGAATTTTTTTTTTGTCGGAGCTGGGGCTCCAACTTCCCAGGCCAACTATCGCCAGCAGGGCCCAAACTACTAAATCCAAACGCCGAAGGCATCAACCACCAACGCTCGCAGGGCAACAAACATCCGCAGGGCAATCTATTTTATTTCTTTCAGCAATCTGTCGGCGTGATAGATATGCTTCATAGCCCCCACGATTCCTCCAGCGTGGACACTTACGGCCCGGTTTTCTTTCTCATCGAAGATGAAATTGCCAGGGAGGGATTTGATATTCCCGTCAAAAACCAATCCCACGGCTTCGCCATCAGAATTGATGATCGCGGAACCACTATTCCCTCCTATGATATCATTGGTGGAGATAAAGTTGAGGGGGGTGGCGAGCAATTCCATGCTGGGATTGAGCCAGGCTTGCGGTAATCCCCAGGGATATTCCTGATTGTGGCTCAGATACCGGTCATACAATCCGTAGTACGTGGTATAGACAGGGGTTACGGTCCCATTGTAGGGAACGCTTTTGACCACGCCGTCGGAAATCCGTAGCGTAAAGGTGGCATCCGGCGGCAATTGATTGCCAAACACCTTAAATGCCGACAGCGCTATTTCTTCATTGAAGCCTGCTATTTTTTGGCCGTATTGTTGATTGTGGCGGACGGATTCATCGTAATCCTTCATCAGGCTTTGTGCGAGGTTTGCCAGTGGATCAGGGGTTGGAGAATTTAGCCAGGAATCGAGTTTGACAGAATCAGCGAAAAGGGTTTTATTCAAGATGGATTGGGCGTCGTTTGCCGGAAGTTCCACTCCTTTAAATTTTTGATAGTCGTCGATGAGGGCCTGGAGGTATACAAACTGGTCTTCCGCCGTAGCAGAAGCAGCCAGATTTTTAATTTCAGACGCCAGATCTGCGCGGTTCTCTGATTCGGATGCTTCCTGGTAATCATGGATTTTATGGAGTAGTGCGGTTACGGAACCTCTGTAGGGACTGGCGTTGAGCAAGGTTGAATAGGCGCCATAGGGGGTGATCTCCTCGTAGAGTTTATCGATTTGTTTCCATGGATTTTCATTTTCCGAAAACGATTTTTCAGTCCCGGCTCTGATTTCATTTTCAGCGGCTTGTTTCCGGGCCATATATTCCTCGTTGTGCAGTCCCTCCAACATGCCGGTATAGGCTTTCTCTCCATTTTTCAGGCTAAATATGGCATTTTCGGTTCTGGGATTGGGATTGATTTCCATCTGATATTCCAGAGCCTTTATTCCGCTTTTGATAAAAGTCAGGACCGCAGGGATCCGTACATCGCGGTCATACTGAAGTTGTGTCATGGTGCGGTATCGTTCGGTACGACCAGGATTCCCGACTACAAACACGGGGGTTCCATCTTCTATACCGTCCGGATTGATCGGGAAATAGAATTCAGACGTGTTGAGCGGTTGGCCATCGTCGTCGTACGCTCTCCAAAACGTAAAATCCAGATTGTACCTTGGGAACGTAAAATTGTCAGGATCGCCTCCAAAATATCCCAAATCGACCTCAGGAAGAAGGACCAGGCGGATATCAGAATACCTTTTGTATGCGTACATCGCATATCGACCCCCGCTGTAGTACGTGACGAGCTGGAGCCGGAGATCAGTCCAGCCCTCCATGTTTTCGTACATACTGGTGATGGAATCGCGGGCTTCTTCCTCCGGAATCGATTCCTGCAAACGCTTGAGTTGTTCGGTGACGTCTTTGGCGCGGATGAGTTGATCCACGAACAATCCTTCCGATTTGCGTTCGTCTTCCAGGGTTTTGGCGTAAAAGCCATATTTGATCAGGTCTTCTCCCTCTCTTTGTATATCAGCGATCAACCCACGGGAACAGTGGTGATTGGTCATAATAAGGCCCTGTTCTGACACAAAAGAAGCCGAGCAAAACGTAGAAAACCTCAACGCAGATTTCCGCACGTTGTCCATCCAGGCCTGGTCCAGATCCAGATCGTAAGTTTCATTGAAATAGTCGAGTGGAGCATCTTCAAATGTCCACATCCGGCCGAAATCAAATTTACTGTATTCCTGGGCGCTCACCTGGTTAACCCCGACGCATACCAGCAGGAAAAAAAGCAGGGCAGATTTTCTCATATTTTCTAGGCTTTTATTAAGTCAGGTACAAATATAGTTTAATTGGAACAAATTCAAGTCCTTCGTCCAAGGGGCCACGGCCCCTTGCCTCGCTATTTTGTTTTCAAAATAGCGAGTACATCGAATTATAAGTTCCTATAGTGGTATTTCAAAATATTTTTTGTGCTCCGCTGCCCATCAACCAAACGCGCGAAGCGCACAAACCGGCGTAGCCGACAAACTCATGGGGCGCTCAGCGGACCATGATCCAACTGGATGGTCCGCGCATCGGACCATCCACTCTCATTCTCGCTCTGCTTACCTGGTGGGGCGCTCCGCGCACCATCAACCAAACGCGCGAAGCGCACAAACCGGCGAAGCCGACAAACTCATGGG
>CALEIL010000518.1 GCA_937876435.1 uncultured Bacteroidota bacterium | reverse complement strand
GTAAAAACCAAATTATCCGGAAATTAACCCATATGGGTATGGGCCGGCCAACCTGCATTCCGAAGGCTGCCTGCATCGGGCAGGCATCGGCGCAGGCAGGTCCAAAACGCCCCCGAGTATATAAAAAAAGAAGCCGATGGAATCAATACGATTTCACCGGCTTTTTTTCGTGGCTCCGGCAGACTATTTCATCTGCGTCTGTCCGCTTTCCATCCAATGCATTAAAATACACTCAAGGAGGATGTTCAGTCTTTTACCAGCAACTGGAATCCATTTCCATGGATGTTGACGATCTCGATGTTGTCATCAATTTTGAGATACTTTCTCAATTTTGTGACAAAAACATCCATACTCCGGGCTGTGAAATAATTATCCTCCCCCCAAATCTTGGTCAATGCCTCTGATCTGGTCAGGACATTATTGAGATTGAGAGCAAAAAGCCGCAGTAATTGGGCTTCCTTGGGAGATAACTTACTTACCTTTTCCTGGCCTCCATATTTGTACGTCAACGTACGCAATGGAAAATCAAACGTGAAATTGCCAAACTCAAACTCGGTGCGTTGATCATCATCTTCCAAACCTCCGTTTTGGCTTCTTTTCAATACTGCCTGAACTCTCAATAAAAGCTCTTCAGAATTAAACGGTTTGGTGATATAATCATCAGCTCCCAGCTTCAGGCCCTTGACAATGTCTTCATTTAATGCTTTGGCCGTCAGGAAAATAATTGGAGTCCTTTTGTCCTCTTCCCGTATTTCTCTCGCTAGGGTAAAGCCATCTTTTTTGGGCATCATGACATCAAAAATACACAGATCAAAATCACCGTCGTCAAAGGCATCTTTTCCTTTTTCCCCATCGGTGCGCAATGTGATTTCAAAGTCATTCATTTCCAAATAAGACTTCAGAACATCCCCAAAATTTTGGTCGTCCTCCACTAATAAAATACTCGGCTTAGAATCATTCATAGGATAATAAGATTAAATTCAAAATATTAACGATTTAACAGTTCTTAAATTTTACGCGGGTAATTTTTTTTCCAATTATTTCTCTTTGGGGTAAGGGAAGAATAATTGGAACGTACTGCCTTTGCCAGGTTTACTACTTACGTGAACCTGGCCCTGATGTGCATCCACCATAGCTTTCACATAGCTAAGTCCCAAACCAAATCCTTTCACATCGTGTACATTACCGGTATGAATTCTGTAAAATTTTTCAAAAATATTCTGAATTTGTTCCCGGGACATTCCCTGGCCTTCGTCTTCTATCTCTATAATGATCCCGCCGTTGCCATCTTTTGTCCGGATATAAATGACAGGAACCTCGGGCGAATACTTGTTGGCATTGTCCAGAAGATTATGAAAAATATTGCTCAGGTGATTTTCATCTCCTTTGATAATATGGGTACTGGCTGTCAGGTCAAGATGGACATCTCCACCCCTTCTTTTGACCTGGAGTTCGATATGCTCTTTAGCCTGTGAAAGCAACTGATGCACATCCACAAAGTCAACGGATAATCTCAACCGCTTATTATTAAATTGGGCCATTTGCAGCACCTTTTCGACCTGAACCAGCATTCTTTTGTTTTCCTCCTTGATTATATTGGTAAACCGGCTCACTTTTTCGGGGTTGGACTTGATATTGGGATTTTGAATGGAATCCACCGCCAGAGAAATCGTGGCGATCGGAGTTTTGAATTCATGCGTCATATTGTTGATGAAATCGGTCTTCATTTCCGCTATTCTCTTTTGACGAATGATGGTCAGCACGGTGTATAGAAATGAAAACAATGTAATGGCTAAGAATAGGACCGATAGAATAATGTTGGTCAGGATCCGGCCGATGATAACACGGGTTCTGGTGGGAAATTCTATAATCAGTTTACCCAGGGCTTGGTTGTCGTCCATGAACAAATTGGTGGCGTAAGGGGAATCTTTGAGCTTGAGGTTGTGCTCCGTAATGGTAGCTTCGATGTCCTGTTCCGGAAAAACGACAAAATTGCCGTCCATGATTACGAAATTTCCGTCCTGACTCGACAAAATACCATAGTGATAATCGGTCTTAATCCCCCGGCTACTGAGATTGTGGTGGATGCTATTGTCCAGTTTTTCAAGGTTGATCAGGTCCGTGATTCGTTGTCCCTTCCAGTCCCGTACACCGAGTTTGTCGATGACGGCTTTTTCCACCATATTCCGGAGCTTTTCCAGATCGACCCGACTGTTTCTTATTTCATCCAGTTGGGTATTGGAGAACAAATCCGTCCATCGGGTAGAGATCGAATCGGACACACTGACGGGGCCCAAAGAAATGGTACCATCTTCCCGTAGATCATAATTGTACACCCCTTCTTCTATCTCTTGTTTGACACTGTTGAGCGCCGAAAACACCTCGGTATCAAACTGATCTTCCACCACCCGGATATTCTCACGGATCCAGCTGATCTGCATCCATACTATCCCAGCAATCGCGATGATCATTAATCCGGCAACCCACCATATCCATTTTATATTTGACATGGTTCATTCATTTAATCGAGTTGATATCTGATCGTGGTGCCTGTTTTAAACCGGGTAATCGGATAGGAATTGGATGTCCAGGGCACGGTTCTGTCGTATTCGCCGTACAGTCGGATCGTTATTTTCTCATTGAGTTCATAATCGATGGTCGGCCGTAGACTGATGTTCCGGGCACCGGATGAAACCTGTGGCTGGATTTCTGAATCAAACAAATGGATAACCGATATGTTATTTCCGATACTAAAATCTACCTGCAGGATAATATCGTTTCCAGCTTCTTCTTCCCTGCTGCTTCGATTGGTGCCTGGTTCCTGGACCGATCCCGGTTCCGGACGTCTGGGGCGCTGTTTTTCCCCTCCACCCCCAAACGGCAGGTTGACATTTTTGAGCGTAGCACCGACACCTACCCTGATTTCGGAAGAATTGTTTTCATTGAGCTGATAATTGGTCAGGCTCAAAGACAGATTCCTGCTTTTGATATAATCGATCGATAGATTGATATCGTTTTTGGTACGGATTTCTACACCCACCAATGGATTGAATTGCTCGGAGATGACGACGTCCGGTATTTCAAACCGGCTGTAATAGTTCCCGGTCAAATCGTTGATGTTTTCCACCGGATCCGGTTCATAATCGCGGTCTGTCCGAAACGAATTGATGTTGAGATTGGATTGATACCCATGTCTCAGAGCAAAATTGGAAAAGAGTTCACTGAAAAACGGAAGTTTATTGAGTCCATTATAACTCAACTGCCAGTTTGGCTTGGGGGTCACTTCCATAAATTTCAGGGTCGAACTCATCGGATCATTATCGGTATACGCTGCCAGGAATGCAGGGACCAGCACATCGGACTGGTATCGGCCGTATCCAAAGTTGTAGTCAGGACCATCTTCCGGGTGAGGTCGTCCGTCTCCCAGACGACCGGAAATCACCTCCCGGTAATCTTCAAAAGTAGCGAACAGATCCTGCACGTAAGCCGTGTCGTTTCTCATAAAAGTATTAAGCGAGAAGAATGATACGGAATAGCTACCGATATCACGCGGAGCGAGGTGCCTGAAATCGCCTCCAAGTTCCTGAATTTTAAAAAATTCAAAATTATTCTCAACAAAATTCTTGTTGGCGGTCAGGGTCACCTTGAAATCCCTGAACGGCTCCACATCCAGGGTTGCCTCGATCCGTTGTGTATGGTTGCGGACTACCTCCTGATTGAGCAATATATTTCCAGTGATGTAGGATTCCGGACCCGATACCAGTCCATCCAGCCAACTGTCGGTGGGCTGAACCCCGAGGATGTACCCAAAACCAGGGGCGCTCCACGCCTCATTCATCCCCATAAATTTGGGGGAAGGGGTAAATCCGGGTACCACACTGCTAAAGTTTTCGGTATAATTGAATTTCAACGTACGGATCGACATCAGAGGACGAAGCAACGCTGCTTCGGCGATACCGGGGCCGCTTGACTCCTGACTTCTGCTATCTCTGCTATCCGCCTGGTCACCTGGTCTCTGCCGGCTCCTTCCCTGAGGACTTTCGGCGGGCTGACCGATCTGAAAGTTGTTGATCGACTGAAGGTATCCTATCTTATTATAGAGACTGACGAAGTTGACGTTGGTATTCACTGACCTGGACTGGGAATTCTGGATCACGTTGCCGTAATCCTGTGCGTTGAGCGCTGCAGCACTCCAGGTATACGTCGTAGCAAGCTGTGCCCCCACATCGATAAAGTCCAGGAATGGAATAAATTTAAACGGAAGCGCGTAGGTCAGGTTGAAGCTGTGTTGATAATTTTTGGGGCGTCCCAGGTTGGTCAGGTTATCCCACAACACATCCCGGATCTCACCCGGGTCGTTCTCGTTGCGATCCTCATCCAGTACGGGCAGTTCATCGATGATGCTATTGCTGATGGCATCAAAATTCAACCGCAACGAACGGGACAGGTTCCAGGCCAGATTGTACGTTCTGTCCCAGGTAAAACGCTTGGTGTACCAGTCGCTGAATTCCGGCTCCATAAACCGGTATTCCGTCGTGCTCTGAAACCGGTTGAGCTCATTCCGAAACGCCAGACTCGAAGGTATCGGATTGAAGTTGAATTCGGAAAGAAACTTCAGATACTTGTCGTTTGAAATGGCGTTTTTAAACGGCGTAATGTACAACGGCTGAGCGGAATAGTTGTAGTCCAGCGCCCCCCGTTGTTGTTCTATTTTGTCTTCTTCGATGATCGGATCGGACTGAATGCTGGTGGTCTTGGAATAGGATACGCTGAAGTTTTGAATATCCCAGGGCATCGGCTTACTGTCGTTGTCATTCCCTCGCATGACCCGGACATTGTTGAGGGACACCGTCTTCCTGATTTCCCGGATGATGGCCTGATCTTTCACCGAGTCCCGCTCGGCCGCAGTAACCGTTTCGAGCTTCTGATCCAGCGTGAGGTCATTGTCGTAGGGGTCGTATTTGGGTGTGGCCGACGAATTGGAATACTGAGCAAAAAACGGAATGCTCAGGTTCCAGTTGTCGGGCAACAATTTGTTGAGTTGCAGATTTGCGGCCACGTTGTAGTCAAATATTCGTTCCTTCTGCCGTTGAACCAATTTCTGGTCCAGTGAACCCCAGCCAACGGTACTGAAATTGGAAGCAAAGTTTAACCGGCCCAGGTCGGCCAACTGGATATCCAGCCTGGCCAGAGCAGCCATCCCACCATCCTCATTGAGGCCTTGCATACGGAGTTCATTGACCCATATCTCTGCGCATTTGTTGAGATGGTCTTCCGCGTTGTTACGCACACCGATCATGACCGCTTTGGGATCGCCCAACGTGGGATTCCCTACTACGGTGACTTTGTTTCCTGGTTTGTCCGGATCTTCCACCACAAACGGGACCGTTTCGGAAACGCCCTGAGCGTTCCGCTCTATCTTGGTGTTGACCAGTAAATCCAGGAGAAAATCAAATCTATTCTCCTTCCGCCACACCTCGTTCACATACTCCAGACTCCCCGTGGAGACAGATCCCACATTTTCGAGACGGGAGATCGTTAACGGGATTTCGTATTCGTAATAGTTGCTCGAAAAATCGGAACCCAGTCGAAGAAAGATCGACAAATCACCATCGTTCAATTTGTTATTCCCCTTTTCTTCGGCGTGCACGAACATTTTCATCCTCTCAAAATCCCGGAAGTCAAACCGGCCTATGATTTTGTAAATGGCTGCGGCCTCCCCGTGTGGGAGATTGCAGATATCGAGTGCAATAGATTGCTCGTTTTGAGCTATATTATTGACCGTGGCGTAGCTGACCTCCCGCTGGATTCCCGGTGGAACCTTATACTGGAAGGGGAATTTTCCACTGTTTTCTTCGATGTTGACTACGTTGACGTCGAATTCCAGATCCTCCGGGATCGGATTGGGCTCCCCGATGCCAGGCTGGCTCAGACTTTTGGAATACCGGCGCCAGGTATTATTCACGAGTTCGAGTTTGGCGAATCTGAAAATGGCCCTCGATTCGAATCCTTTCATATACATCCGCATAAATCGGATTGACCGGAAATCCTTGATGCTTCCCACTTTCCGCTCGTATTCCTGAATTGGAATTTTCAAACGGTACCACACACCCGCTGAAGACGTGATGGTATCCGTGATATAGTCGATCTGTTGAATACCGCCGGTATTTGGATCGTATTCGATAGGGATTTCGTATTCGAAGTAAGCTTCCGATTCATTGAGGGTATTGTCATTGTTTATATCCTCGTTATCCGGCATATTGGTGTTGGATTCCAGGGTTCTTCCTTCCGAAGCTTTGGAGTTTCCTTCATAATTGTTGGATTTCAGATATCGCTCGAGTACGTCATTGTAATCTTCCGGAAAAGACCGGAAAGAGACATAGTTATCATTGGAGGGATCATTTTCGATCTCTTCCCGTGCGTTGGCGTTGAGCGACTGGATAGCCGCGATATAATCGGCAAAAAATTGCCGTTCACCATCGTCGGACAAACCGTCGTATCCTACATCCTGCAACGCCCGGTTTTCGGGATCGGGGTCAAAAGACCGGGTAATATTCCGGATCCTGGGAACCACACCGAGGTTGGTCGAGTCCAGGGGAGCACTTGAACCGGGAACAGGAAGACCATTTTCAAAAAACATACGACCATCCTTGACCACATCTTCCGAGATATTTCCGAGGTTGATATACATCGTACCACCTCCCTGGAGGCGATTTCCGTCGGGTTGTTCCATAAATGGATTGAGGACCCACATTTCGATATACTCCACGTTGGCCGCTTCAAAATCGTTCCGTTGGATGGACCTCATAATACCGCCCCATCTGGTTTCGGGACGTACCAGATTCCCGTCAGGATCCAGCCCTTCACTAAATTCGGTCCCATTGGGAACGTCATAATTATAAGGCCCGCGCCTGGTCGGATCATACATCACATCAAACGTCAGAAAAGTGGAAGCAAACTGCAGATCAATTTCTCTGTTCGGGAAAATTTCATTGATCGGAATGGCTCTGGTATATGGATTATTGCTTCTGGCGTAAATCGATTCGAGCCGGTACCAGGACATGGCAGCGCGGTTGACGCCGGATAGTCTTGAGTTGGAGAGCGCAGATTCCGGAAATTTGGTATTGTTGTTATTGAGGTCATTTTGTGGAATCGAAGAAATCACCCAGTCCGTCGTGGGCAATCGTAGATCGATCCCGGTGGAACTTCCTTCAAAATCATCGAGATAAGCCGTTCCTCCCGAGGAATCAACGTTGATCGCCTTGGAGTGTCCGGGCTTGAGCCACGCTCCCTCCAGGGCCAGGTCGACGCTACTTTCAGCGGTCGTGTTGATCAGCGGGAGATTATCCAGAAACCGGGTGATCCAGGGGGCTTGTTTGCTCAGATTCATATCCAGACCGACGATCCTGTTGTTGATGGGATCTTCTCCGTAATTCACCTTCTGGGTGAACGGACGTTCCCACAGGTGCATGTAGGTGGCACCTACATTGAGCTCGTCGCTGAAGGCGTAGTCTGCCCGCAGACCCACCATATTCTTCCGGTTGAGATTGAACAACCCCTGATCCTCATACGACACCCGGATATTGACGCCCGGCCCCGTATACGCACTATTGGTGATCCGGACCTTTCCCAGTCCGTAATTCACTTCATAGTCGACCCCTTCGATCAATTCCTGGCTTCCTGCGTATACCTTGACCGATCCCCGGGGCACGTTGAATGCCCTCAGGTCGTATTCATTGGAAGCGCTGGCTTTGTACCGTCCTTTGATGATAAACCTGTTCTTTTCGGTATACTCACGAGCCACCACCAGCGTGCTGTCATACAATTCCTGAAATACAAATTGTTCGATCAACTCTGGTTCGTCGAGGCGTTCTGCCAGATCGGAGCCAAATGGTTCGAGCCGGGGAAACATCATCCGGCCCGTATTGAGATCAAAGGTCACCCCATTCACAAAGTCAAACTGGCCGTCTCCCCCGGGCTGTGGGTCCCCGGTGGTGGTCAGATTGTCGAGGCCAAAAAGATTGAGCAATGGCAGATTCCTGAACTGCTCCGTAGGCAGGTATCTTTTAAGCGCTTTTCCCGGATCTTCGTAAAAAATATCGAGCCGGAAATCTTCCTGGCTGACCTGGTACGCGCCGATGGAATAAAAGTTTTTCATCATCAGATTCCAGGTGGGGAGCTCTACGTTCTGGGTGGTTCCTTTGAGCAATTTGGTATAGAGAACCGTCGTCGTATCAGGATTGAGCGGTAAATCGGTGGAGAATTCTCCCACCTGATAATTTTCCCCATTGTATTCATACTCAAAAGAAACAGCGAGGACCTGATCGGGCCGCAATGCGGTGGTCAGGGATATGAAACCGAGATCTGGATGTATCCTATATTCAGAAGGTCTGAGCAGACGGGCTCCTACCTTTTCAAAATCTCTGGATTGCTCCAGTCGAAACTGGCTGGTCAGGGTGGCTACTGCCTGGTCGAGATTTCGCACGGCCCCGGCGCTGATAATCGCGTCGTAAATGGGGTTGGAAGAATTATCCGGTAGACCCTGCGTGCCGGTGATATCCGGGTTCACGATGACGGGTGGATTTTGCAAACTGGGATTTTGGTTGAATATCTCATCCGTTTCACCCAAATCGGCGATCGCCAGGATATCCCTGGAATTTTCCACCTGATTGCGGTCGTTGGTGACCCACACCTCGGTCCGGGTGATCTTGTACAGGGACCTGATCTGGGGTAGGGTAGCCAGGGCGTCCTCAAAATTGTCTCTGAAAAAATGGGAAAGGAAATAGTGCCTGTTTTCATCGTAACTGTCCGCATCTACTTCAAATTCCTGGACTTCGCCCCCGCCTTCGATGTTGAGGTCTTTTTGTTCGCTGTTTTGCTGAGAAAGTATAGTGGTCAGCCGAAGTCGTCCAAACTGGGTGCCGAGTTTGACCCCGAACAGATTTTCCGAACCCTGGATCAATTGGCTGTTCAACGGAAGGCTTACGTATCCCGCGTCGACCGTTTTGATGATTTCATCTTCTGAAAAATTGTCTGTATCGTAATTGATTTTGAGATTTTGATCAAAATTGAACGTTGATTTATTATCCCAGTTGAATTTGAGGTTGAGTTTTTCCCCGATATTCCCTTCCACATCGAGCCTGATGGGCATATCAAAATCGAGCCCCCCGTACCTCTGCTGGCGTTCGAGGAGGATGGGATTCTCCACGTTCTGAAACTCATAGCCCAGGGTGATATCTACGCTCCCCCGCGGCTTGATATTGATTTCGGAACCCCCGAATAACCGGTCAGCCAGATTTTTGGACACGTCAATTTTTTCCATGGGATCCAGATCCAGACCTCCCCCCGGAGCTATGCCGGATATTCTCTCGAGATATTCCTGCTCCTGTTGTTGTTTCCGAAATTCCAGGTACTCACTGAATGTCATGGTACGGGCATAGGGACCGTAGTCTTCACCAAGCTGGTTGATAAAGTTGTAGCTGTTCGATTGCGGGTCATATTCCACGTTCTCTTGCAATAGAGGAGGATCTTTCAGGTCGAAAGGATTTGGCTGCTCCGGTCTTGTCAAATATTTTCCAATATTATTTAGACCGGGGACCGTATCCTGTTCAACTTTCAGAGTTTCTATTGGGTTGACTTCCAGAGGAATATCGTGGGGTCCATTTGCCTCAATCGTCCGGGAACTAAACAATATAAGTGTGATACTAAAAACCAATATACTGAGGTTCCGGAACCTTAAGTCAAAGTCAAACTTCATATATCTTCACAAAAATTATGGTAATTCAAATTTCTAAACGCCCAGAAAGTCAAATCATTATCATGACATTAACTTTAATGCCTGTTTTATCATCATTTCTACCGTGTCTGTATTATTCTCTTCTTTGATCCGGGTGATCGCGTGTTGCACCTTCGCTGGTGGGAAGCCCAGTGCCAGCAATGCCTGGCGGACTTCGCGTATATTATTTTGCTCCGCTGCTGAGGCAGGTGAAACCGATGAAGGATTGGGTAATTCTCCCTGTATTTTTGATATTTTATCCCGAAGATCCACCAGGATTCTTTCCGCCGTTTTGGCTCCTATCCCTTTCACACTTTTGAAGGCGTGCAGGTCATTGGATTCCACCGCTTCCACGACCTGGGCAGGAGTCATGGAGGACAGGATCAACCGCGCGGTGTTGGGACCGATACCGCTGATTCCGATAAACAACTCAAATGCCGTTCGCTCCTCCTGTGTAATAAACCCATAAAGAATCCGGATATTCTCCCGGATGTAGTAATGGGTGAATAGTTTGATCTCCTCCTTGTCCTGCAACCCGGAGTAGGTGTGGACCGAAATCTGGATAATATATCCGATGCCCTGGTGGTCCAGCACCACGTGACCCGGACTCTTTTCAACTATTTTCCCTGTGATATATTCATACATATTTGAAATCGATTAGTGACGGGGTAAAGATAGATTATATTAGTTAATGTCGTAATATGTAATCAAAATCCATACCGTTTTTTAAAAAGACTCTATATTTGGCCAAATTCGATGACAAACCTACATATGAAAATACTACTATTGGGAAGCGGTGGCCGCGAACATTGCCTGGCCCGGAAATTAAGTGATAGCCCGCATTGTGAAAGGCTTATTGTGGCACCAGGAAATGCAGGGACCTCTGAAATTGCTGTGAATATTGATCTGGATATCCTCGATTTTGAGGCAGTCAAAAAAGTGGTTCTGGATCACGAAATTGATTTTGTCATCGTGGGCCCTGAGGCACCTTTGGTCCATGGCATCGTCGATTTTTTCCGGCTTGACCCGGCACTCCGGTATATTCCGGTTCTGGGACCGGACGAGGAAGCCGCTGCGCTGGAAGGGAGCAAATCCTTTGCCAAGGCATTTATGAAAAAACATAGCATTCCGACAGCCGGTTATCTGGAAGTCACCGCTGATAATCTCACGGAGGGACTCCGGTATCTGACGGAACTCAGGCCTCCCTATGTACTGAAAGCGGATGGGCTGGCGGCCGGCAAGGGCGTTCTCATCCTGGAGGATCTGGAAGAAGCGAAGCAGGAATTGCGATCGATGATCGATGGTAAATTTGGCGAAGCCAGTAAAAAAGTGGTCGTGGAGGAATTCCTGGACGGGATCGAATTTTCGGTTTTTGTGCTGACCGACGGACGGCAGTACGTATTGCTTCCGGAAGCCAAGGATTACAAAAGGATCGGGAACGGAGACACCGGACTCAATACCGGAGGCATGGGGAGCGTCTCGCCCGTCTCATTTTTTGAGGGTGCTTTCCGGGAGAAGGTGATCGACCGCATTGTCAGGCCAACGATTGAAGGATTTGAAAAGGATAATCTGCATTACACAGGATTTGTGTTTTTTGGGTTGATCCGGGTAAATGGCGAACCTTTTGTCATAGAATACAATTGCAGAATGGGAGATCCGGAAACCCAATCCGTCGTCCCGAGAATCAAGGATGATTTGTTGGAACTTTGTTTTGACGCCGCTAAAGGAAAGCTGGAACCAGTCTCGCTGGATTTTCTTCCCCAAACCGCCTGCACTATAGTCACGGTGGCAGGAGGGTATCCGGGTTCATACCGAAAAGGAGACGAGATAACGGGTCTGGAACAAGTCGATTGTCTGGTAAGCCATGCCGGAACCACCAGGAGCGGTTCGTCTATCGTGACCGATGGAGGACGGGTGCTGGCGGTGACTGCCCTGGATGATCTGCCGGACCAGGCGATGCAAACAGCGATGGAGGCGGCGGGTAAGATCCACTACGATGGAATTTATTACCGGACGGACATCGGGCAGGATTTACTGAAATTGTAGACGTATTATATATAACTATGGCATCGCTGACGGATTCACAAAATGAGTTCTCCGGTTCATCAACCCTGGTGGTTGACTTATCCGCATTAAAATCCAATTTCCATTATTTTAAAAATCAGTTATCCGAGCGTACCGGAATCATGGCCATGGTCAAAGCGGATGCGTATGGATGTGGGGCCGTGGAGGTCAGCAGACTTCTCGAGAAGGAAGGAGTGGAATATCTGGGAGTAGCGTACACCGATGAGGGGATACACCTCAGAAATCATGGTTTGGAGGTTCCTATCATGGTTATGAATCCGCTTCCTCAGGAATTTGCAGAATTGGTCCGGTATAGGTTGGAACCGGAGTTATCGGGCGCGACTATGCTTCATCAATGGCTGGACCACGTGCGGGAAACGGATCTGAAAGATTATCCCGTTCATCTGGAGGTGGATACGGGGATGCGAAGGCTGGGGTTTGCAACCACCGAGGATGCATAC
>CALEIL010000517.1 GCA_937876435.1 uncultured Bacteroidota bacterium | reverse complement strand
AGAGCAGGAGCGCAGAGAGAGCGGCTTACGCCTTCAGATCAATAAGAAGTGACGAATTACGAGTGACGATTTACGACTTACGATTTACGATTGGTTTTATGTAACTATTTCGAGTGGCCTTTACTATCCAGTAACCAATACCCAGGATCACAACAACGCCGATCACAGAAGGCAGCGGTTCATCCATCAGGTGCAATACATTGGAGCGACCATAGATGGCTACAGGTATTGCCAGAAGAATTCCGATAAGAGCCTCTCCCGTGATCAATCCTGAAGCGATAAGCAAACCTGTTTGTTCACCATTTTTAGCTCTTTCTTCAGAATTATCCGGATTCAGTTTTTTATTATTCTCTATCGATCGCTGTACAATCCATGCTATGACACCTCCCAGCATGATCGCACTATCCAATTCAAAAGGCAAATAGATCCCCACAGCAACAGCTAAAATGGGAATCCGAAAGGACGATTTTTTATTTTTCTGATAGAGGTCAGCTAAGATAATCAACACACCGATGGCCATGCCGATATAAACCATATCCCACGGTAGATCTCCTTTGAAAACGCCTTCTGCCACACTCGCCATCAAAGTGGCCTGTGGTGCAGCCAATGCATCCGGATGAGCCTCAGTGACCGGACCAAATCCATATCCCGTCATAAGCAATTGGAGTACCAAAGGAAGCACCAGCGCAGCAGATACGACACCGACCATCTGCATCATTTGCTGTCGAAAAGGGGTCGCCCCCAGGATATGTCCTGCCTTAAGATCTTGCATGTTGTCTCCGGCTATAGCTGCCGCACAACACACCACGGCCCCTACCATGATTGCAGCAGCAGGGCCTTTTTCAGCCCCGGAGCCCATCAAGGCCAACAAAATCAATGCGGAGGCCAGAATAGTAGCGATAGTCACTCCGGAAATCGGATTGTTTGAACTACCTACCAGACCTGCCATATAACCAGCCACTGCAGCAAACAAAAACCCCGCGAGTACCATGATCATGGCCATAAAGATGGAAATACCCACATCATCAATAACCCGCACATAGATAATATAAATCGGCACGATCAACACCCCAATACCGATCAGTACCCAGGACATCGGAGTATCATATTCCGTACGAAGTATATTATTCTGATCAACTCGATTTCTTACAGCATGAATCCCACTTTTCACTGCAAATACAATCGAATGGCGCAAATCAATCAATGCCCAGAGTCCGCCGACTACCATAGCTCCCACACCAATGTATCGTATTTTGGCTGACCACATCGCATATCCGGCATCGACGAGGGAACCTCCTTCCGGGATTCCGCTTCCCCACATGATCACAGGAATGGCGATCCACCAGCTAATGACCCCGCCTGCAAAAACAAGTATGGCTATTCTCAATCCAACGATATAACCTACTGCCACCAATGCCGGCGAGAGATTGATCCCAAAATACAAGTATAGCTTATTCCCGATCAAGCCAGCCCCTTCAGACACACCCCGCCAGATATTGAGTCCTGACTCAATTAACTTTACGATGCCACCGATCAGACTGCCCCAGATCAAATATTTCACGGAATCACCTCCTTTTTCACCCGACTTCAGCACCTCGGAGGTTGCCACGCCCTCAGGAAACTGGAGTTTTTGCTGTTCAATCAGAGCAGAACGTAAGGGAATGGTGAATAGTACACCCAGAACCCCGCCACAGAGTGCGATCAACATGGTTTCCAAATAATCAAAATCAGCCCAGAATCCCATTATCACCAAAGCCGGAAAAGTAAATATAACCCCGGCAGCGAGGGATTCCCCACCGGAAGCGGCCGTCTGGACGATGTTGTTTTCAAGGATATTGCTCTTTTTAAACAACCGAAGTATGGCCATCGATAACACCGCTGCGGGTATACTGGCCGATACGGTCATTCCCGCAAACAAACCGAGATAGGCATTGGCCGAAGCCAAAACCATAGAGAGAATACTCCCGAGAATAAAAGCTTTGACGGTGGTTTCCGGGAGCTTTTGGGAGGCGGCTATATAGGGCTTGTGCGATGGTTCCATACCTGAGCTATGCTTAAGTCTGAGGTTTTGCTTTCACATCCGGTTCCGCGACATATGCCAACGCAGGCTCTTTGAGGTCCTCAGCTCCGTGGGTTAATCTTTTAAGGGGTTTGAGCATTGCCAGGACGATCACGCCAGTCAGCGTACAAAATATTGCTATTCCGGTAAATATCTGTAATTCCCCTGCTGAAGCCGAAGCTTCACCAAGCCATCCGGCCAATTTGTTGCCGAGACCCGTCGCCGCAAAATAAGCCCCCATCATAAATGAAGCGTACTTGATAGGCGCTAGTTTGGTGATAAACGACAATGCCACGGGGGAAGCGCACAACTCCCCTATCGTGTGAAAAAGATACGCCAGGATCAACCAATACATAGCCGAAGCTCCCTGGGATTCAAATTGCAGACTGGCTGCGGACATAAACAAAAAGCCCCAGCCCATAATGATGACTCCCACGGCCATTTTAAATAAGGAGGAAGCCTCCTTGCCCCGGTGATTGCGACGATACCAGAACCCTGCCACGACCGTTCCAAGCGTGATGATAAAAAAGGCATTAACGCTTTGAAACCAGGAAGCCGGAACTTCAAACATCCCCACTCCCAGCCAGTTAAGATCCATCATCCTGTCCGTTTTCTGGTCAGCGTACAGATTCATCAATCCTCCGGCTTGTTCGAACGAACCCCAGAATACTATGATCAACAGAAATGAAAGAAACATCACCTTCATCCGGTCCTTCTCTATTTTGGTCAACGCGCGTTGGGCATCGGCATAATCAGGATTTTGCTTGCTTCCGGTGAAATCACCCACGCCTTCCAGATACCTCTGTCCAAAAACATACACGAGTAAACCTATCAACATCCCTATACCGGCCAGTCCAAATCCATAATGCCAGCCTATTTTCTCGCCTACATAACCCACGATCAAAGCAGATAACAAAGCCCCTATATTGATCCCTATATAAAATATGGTGAAGCCTTTGTCCCTCCGGTCATCGCCTTGTGGATACAGACCACCGACCATGGTTGAGATATTGGGCTTCAGACACCCTACCCCCAGTATGATCAAGCCCAATCCGCTGTAAAACGCCCATGGCGCCTCCACCGCCAGAATACCGTGTCCAAACACCAGAAGAACACCGCCGAGCAAAACCGTTTTTTTCTGCCCCAGCAATTTATCTGCTATGAGACCCCCAGGTATGGACATCAGATATACCAACATGGTATAGGTCCCATACAAGCTCAATGCACGTGTATCCTCCCATCCCCAGCCCGGATTTTCACCATTGGCAGAAGACACCAGAAACAGAACCAGAATGGCTCTCATTCCATAATAACTAAACCGCTCCCACAATTCAGTGAAGAATAAAATGTATAGTCCTACGGGATGACCAAATAGTTCTTTTTCTTGAGTAGCTCGCACAGTATTCGCCATAAAATGTCAGATGATGGTTGATAAATAGTACAGTGGGGATCACAAAACCACCGTGTAAGATATAAATGAAAGTCAATTATACAAAATTATTATTGAATCGTGGTCAGATGATTCCTGGCGGATATCCATCTCAAAATCCTCTTTCGATGTGGCATTTTAGTGGGGAAGAGCCCCGTGGGGGAGAGACCGTGAATGAATACTACTCAAAGCTCTTTATGGAGTCTCCTCGATGACCAGTTTCCAGCCCATGGTTTCTACCATCGAAGTGATGGTTTCGAGTATAGACTGGCTTTGGCTGCGGGCCTGGGTCATCATTTCACTCGCCAGGATCTTATCTTCGATAAATTGCCTGGCGTTTTTGTGAATGGCGTTGTAATCGGCCGTGCCGAAATAATTGAACGTGCCTTCGGTAATATCGTAGTAATCCAGTCTGTGGTCCAGGGAGAGAATTTCTGGTTGTGGAAATTTCTGAATGTGGAGCGTTTTCGTCTGGGGATTGGTCCACGGATGAAGTTCTGCCAGATCCACGCCGACCGATGCTTTGGCTTTAACCCGGACCAATGCTTTTTTCCGCAACGGGCTGATGTCAAATTTGTAATAATCTTTGTGCGTATATATCTCTGTGAAGTAGCCTTCTACGGTAATTAACTTTCGGACATTTTGGACCTGATTGAGGATAATGTCGCTTTGTTGGATGACGTTTCGATTCTCAAAACTGCGCATCCACGACAGTCCACCCCCTACCAGCGCAAGGACCAGGATACTAAGGATGATCAGAAGAAGATTTCTTGCATTTTTCATCTTAACAAGGTTTGGATATTGAGGTTGCTGTCATATCACATGGCTGATTTACAAATAAGTACCTACCTACAAATAACTCATTTCAATAACCGATTGTTTCATAACGTAGATTTTTGTGGTCGGTCAGGATAGCTTTGATTTTCCCGACCGATATAGGAGACTCAATCATCAGGGGCACTTTGTTTTCATCCCTGGAAACCCAGATCTTCATCCCACTTTCCTCTTTAAAAATATTACCAGCGATCAATTTCGGTTCAAAAAGGTAGGTATCCAGACTCCCGACTCCCCGGATTTTGGTTTGATCTTCGGGTCCTTTGTAGGTAAGGGTAATCGGATAATTTTGCCGGTCGAGCAGCATATCCAGTTCGTATTTTGATTTATTTCCCAGCGACACGATGGGCGTATTTCTGAAAGCATACATCGTCGACAATATATCGTGGACGCATTGGTCGATCGGTATGACCTTGGATTCAGCCGTACTTCTTGATTTCCCCATTTTGGAATCCGCCATCCGGCTGTGGCGCATATAGGTAACCTGATCGTACTTGGTATAACTGCCCTCGTTGACGATTCGGGTCGTTTTGATCGGCAGAAGCGTTGTCGCATCCAGCACGGACTGAAACGTATCGCGTACTTTAAAAATCCAGTCGTATCCGCCATACGTTTTACCAATCGCTTCCGCAAAATACCTGTTCCCGTGTTTGTCGATACGAAAGCTTACGGTCCCGGCGCTTATCCAGATGAAGTTGATGTTGTAATAAATCTTGTAGGTGAGTGTTTCCCCGTCTTTGAAGGTGTCATTGTTGACCCGGCAGTAATCACTGGACAGTTCGGATCCGGCCGAAGGTTCGGTCGCCTTGGGATAAATATTCTCCGCTACCTCACTTTCCCCGGGCAGGAAAAAGGTGAGAAGCATCAGGATGATATATGATCTGAAAGTATCCATTCACTTTAAATATGAAACGGCTAAAGAACCAAACTTCCACATAACGTTGAGTAAGTCGATTTGATTACCTCAATTTTCCGGAACTACAATCATTGCCGTGGGATACACGATACATCTACCAGGCCATAAGCCATTTCAGATGCAGAATTAATTATTTCCGGAAAAGCTATTAATTAAACCTCAGTACTCCGTCAAGACAAAAATTTTAATTTCCTTCGGGATCTTTTGAGCCATCTC
>CALEIL010000516.1 GCA_937876435.1 uncultured Bacteroidota bacterium | reverse complement strand
CAGCTTCCAAAGGACCGTTGACGAGCAGGAAATGGGAAAAATCCGAGCGGGCATTTTCCGGACCAATCACGCCCGTGAGGGGCAGGTTCTGGTCCACATCTTCTATGGAATTGACGTGCTGAAACAATTTAATCTCCGGCCGTATCCGGTGAACATAGTCCAGCAAGTCAGGAAAATGACTCAGTACCCCGGACAAAGAGGGATCCTCCACGATGCTTCGGATTTCTTCCTCGTCAAACAAATGGTCGAATGAGCAGATGATATCAGAACCTTCCACCCATTCGACGATGGCCTGCCAGGCAGGCTTACTGATGGGGTAGGGGGAATCAGGATTGAGATCAAAGTGCAGGTAGTCCACCTCCATAGCGCTGAAATAGCGTGCATCGGTCAGGGTCATAATGCCCAAAATAAAATATTCAACTGGTTGAGATTCCATAACGAACTTTGTACATTGAGGAGCAAAACTACGGTAAAATTGATTAAAGATTATTACGAAGCCGTTTACGAAGTAGTCGAACAAATTCCACCAGGTCGGGTTACTACCTATGGGATTATAGCCGATTTCCTGACGCTGGGGTCAGCCCGGATGGTGGGGTACGCCCTCCGCCAGCACCATGCGGGATACGGATATATTCCGGCGCACCGGGTAGTCAACTCTTCCGGCGTACTGACGGGTAAAAATCAATTCCCTTATCCAGAATATATGGCTGAGGAACTCCGGCGGGAAGGAGTGGAAGTGGTCAATGATAAAGTGGTGGACTTCAGGAAAAAATTGTGGAAGCCGGGTTGACTTCGGATTAAGTCCAGGTGGGCACGAAATTCAAAGTAACCGTCGTCGCTAAATGATGTAGCCGCGGTATAATAAACGCAAGGGCCGGACTCGATTACCTGAGAGGCTTTACTGTCAGACCGGCAATAGTATAGGCATATAGACTGCACATACGAGGATGGCTCAACTTTAGTAAAACATTTTTCCGCCATCGAAACTTAAATTTTGGCCATTCCCCCACGCCCGATATCAGAATAACATCCAGCATAAACCTGACTTCCACCTGTCACCCCTGGTTAATACCCCTGATTCTGAACTAAATTGGGATTATTGAGAATTTCCGATGTCGGAATAGGAAACAACAATTCCCTCTCGCTCAACGTAGGTCCATATGAAAATCTATGTCCCACGTAATCTTCGAATTGTTTACTTTCCACGTCAAAGGCTTTTCTCAAGCGCACCATATCAAACCAGGTTTTGTTTTCAAAACACAATTCGTACCATCGTTCTTTCCAGACCGATTCCCTGAATTCTTCCTTGGATAAATTTGCCAAATCAGGCAATTCAGCTCTTGACCGAACCGCATTTACAGCATTATAAGCAGCCGGACTGGGACCATTCATTTCATTGGAAGCTTCTGCATATATCAACAACACATCCGCATATCGAATCAAAGGCCAATTGAGATCGCTATCCGCCGTAGAAGTCTGCGCTACATTATCAAAGTGTTTATATATAAAATATCCACCCAAATCCACTTCCAGGCTACGGTCGTCCTGGTGGGTGAATTCGGTAAAAAAGAATTCTCTTTCCTGCGCCCTCAAGTCTGCGGGATCAAAGGATTCAACGAACGCCTGGGTAGCGTATATACCTCCGGTCTCGGCTGAATATTGCGAAATATTTTTATTGTAGGGGATTATGGATACCTGCCAATTGGACGGTATAATCTGTGTCTTGTATTGAATCATAAGAATATTCTCCCCTATATTTTTCTTGGAGGGATCGTGCAGGTCGTCATAGTCATCAAATAGTTGAAATTCTCCTGAATTGATGACCTCTCCGGCTTTCTGTGCAGCCAGTCCAAAATATTCCGCTCCTTTTTGAAGAGGATATCCTGCCATAGTCAGGTAAACCTTTGCCAGCAGGGATTTTACCGCTCCGAGGCTCACTCTGCCGGACGGATCTGACCAGGGAAGTCCGGAACTTTCAGCCACATTAAGATCCCCAACGATTAAATCGTACACCTCCTCAGGCTGTGCCGGAGCCGGCCTCAAATCTTCAGACTGAAGTGAAACCGGTTCGGTTACCAGGGGTATATGACCAAACATTCGCACCAGGTTAAAATAATACCAGGCTCTCAAAAAATGAGCTTCACCCAAAAGTTTTTGTTTTTCCTGCTCATCCATTGCGATTTCGGGTACTTTTTGAATCGAAAGATTGGCATTGGCTATGCCCTGATAATAAGATCTCCAGTAAGTCAATCCGTAACCATTGTCAGAGGTGTTGTTCAAATCCCGTACAAAATAGCTGTTGACGGCTTGACCCAGGTCGGTAGCAGCCAATCCCGTTGCAAATTCGGTCATCATCCACGTGCCCCCACCAAATCCACTTTCCATGGGATCACGCATACTGGCATAAATAGCGTTGACCGAACTCCGTGCATGCGCTGGTTTGGTAAAATAATTTTCTACGGTAAAATTACTAGGGTCAGACTCGGTTAAAAATTCGGAGCAACTAGTCAGACACACTGTGATGAATAGGTATATTATATTTTTCATTTTCCTGATATTTATGTTGATAATATTATAAGCCGACATTCAGTCCGATGAGAAAGACCCTTGGTCGGGGATAATCGTATAGTCCAAAACCCTGATTGAAAGCAGCACCACTATTGGACACTTCGGGGTCGTATCCGGTATATTTCGTAGCCACAAAGAAGTTTTGAATCGACCCATATATCCTTAAATTATTCAGTTTCATTTTGGAATAAATAGAGTGTGGAAACACGTAAGACAAGAGAATATTTCGACCCCGCACAAAGGAAGCGTCCGTTACCTTATGACTATCGTTATTGGTGGTATAATAGGCATTGATGGGACGAATCTGAGCGATGGGGGTGTCCTGATTGTCTTCAGTCCAGGAATCCAGCACCGTTTTGTAACTATTAGCGATTCCCTGCCGGTCTTCTGCTGAATGGATGCTTCGATCCAGAACGTCATTCCCATACATAAACTGCAAATCTACGGTCAACGACCAGTTTTTGTATTCGACAGTATTAAGTAACGTACCAAATCCATCTGGTATTCCTTTTCCGATGATAGCCCGATCCAGATCGTTGATTTCCCCATCTTCATTTAAGTCGAGATACTTAACATCTCCGGGTAATAAACCATATTCTTTAGCTTCTTCAGCCTCATCGGTCGACCAGGTCCCCAAATGTACCCTGCCAAAGAAAGATCCTACCGGTTCACCTACCCGGATAACGGTGGCACCGGAGTAAATATCGCTCCCACCGCTTAATTCTAATACTTCATTTTTATTGATCGAAATATTAAAAGTAGTACTCCATGAAAAATCATTTTTGGTGAGATTAACCGAATTGATCGCAATTTCTACTCCTTTGTTTTCCATGCTTCCGATATTGGAAAAAATGCTGCTATATCCACTGGTCAGCGGCAAGGGGGTATCCAATAACATATCGTTGACTTTTCTCCTATACAAGTCGAGTTCCATGTTCAATCTGTTCGAAAAGAAACCCAGTTCCATCCCGATATCCACCTGATGGGTTTTCTCCCATTGTAATTCCGGATTGGGAATACGGCCAACACCTGTCCCCACCTGTCGGGAACCATCAAAAATAACGGCATAGCTGTTCATTCCCGCCAGTGCCCGGTACGCCGGGATTTCTGAATTACCCGTTACCCCATAACTTGCTCTTAACTTCAGGTTGGATACCACATTTTGACCTTTCAAAAAATCCTCTTCGATAGCCCGCCAGGCCAGTGCTGCAGATGGGAAAAATGCGTATTGATTCTCCTCTCCAAACTTGGACGATCCATCCAATCTCCCGGTGAATGTGACCAGATATTTATCCTGCAATGAATAATTCCATCGGGTAAAATAGGAGTTCAGGCCGTGGGCAGTCGAAACCGATGAAGGCGTCAGTGCCGTAGTCCCTGCCCCCAGATTATTGTATTCGAAGTAGGTGTCAGTAAAGCCCTGAGAGCGAGCCTGATCATAAAATCTGTCAATATGCTGCCACGAAAGTCCGAGTATAGCATTCAAGGATTGTTCGCTGGTAATTTCTTTGTTATAGGTCAGATAGTTTTCGAATTGCCAGGAATTGAACCGGTTATTCGTAATCGATGCATCTCCGTTATTGGAAATATACTGCAATCCGGCAGCTGCAAAATAATCATTGCGCTGATTTATGATATTGGAACCAATCAGAGATCTGAACTCCAGGTCGTCAGACAACCTGATGTTGGCATACACATTGCCAAGCATGGTTTGCGTTCGCAAAAAATACAATCTTTCATCAGCCACCCGAATCGGACTATCACCCCCTTCCATCCCCGGATAATCCCGGTTACTGGCCCAGGAACCATCTTCATATCTGACCGGGATGATTGGGAGGGCCTCCAGTGCCTGACGCATCATCGTAATTCCTCCTCCACCCAATTGGTCCACTTGTTTGTCATTTTGGTCTGTATATCCCAACGAACCGCCAATCTTCAACCAGGTGTTGATATTCGAATCAAAAGTAAAACGGCCCGAATATCGCTTCTGCCAGGATCCGTACGCTATACCGTTTTCATTGCGGTAATTTAGAAATACACCGTAGTTACCGGATTCATTTCCATTGGTAAAGCCCAGTTGGTGATTTTGAGTAAACGCTTCCTGGAAGGCCACATCCTGCCAATCCGTATCATATA
>CALEIL010000515.1 GCA_937876435.1 uncultured Bacteroidota bacterium | reverse complement strand
TCGATGGTGTATTTGAAATATCGAGGGGCGAAACGCCTGATTACGGAAAGACCTGGGGTATAACCCCGGTCACGCGGCATTCCCAATACGACAACGTACGACCGTACGTACCCCGGTATCAAAAACCAGGCGACAAAAAGATGGTACTATGGATGCAAAACAAATCGTATATCCATTATACGGATTACGATTCCAGCATCCTGTTTATGGAATTTCCGGAATGATCCGTTGACCCAGTCACATTACGGAAATTAAGAATCAGACGTTTACGATACAGTATCTCGTGTACCTGGATCAACCTGTTCCCATGGTCTTATAATTCGCTGACTTTTCGTACTTTAGACGATATATTTACAATCTGCATTTAAATCCTGTATGATGATCAATGTCCAGGATATTATCGAAAATCGTCACTTGTTTAGAAAATTCAAGGTAGATGAACTATTGTTTGCCGAAATCAAGTGTCCCGTAGAAGACGACGAACCAGTCAGTTCATTTTGGTGGCATGATCATTTTTTTGCCTTTGCCATGGCGGGTGAAATGGTACTGAAGACAATCGAAGACGAATATATTTTCAAGACGGGAGATTGTATTTTCGTCAAAAAAGGAAGTATGATATCAGCCCGCCACAAAACTCAAGAGGAATTTTGTGAACTCCGGGTGTTTATTCCGGATTCTTTCATCAAAACCGTTTTCCAAAAATACAGGATTCCTACACTTGCATCACAGACTCTCTCAAAGACCGATACGATCATCCCACTTGCGGAAGATGAAGTGCTTCCTGCTTATTTTCACTCGCTCCTGCCCCATTTTTCAAAGGTTAAACCACCCGCAAAAGCCCTGTTAAAACTAAAGTTTGAAGAATTGTTGGTGAATGTTCTATCTGCGCCCCGACATCGGTCTTTGCATTGTTATCTCAGTGAAATATCCTATCGTGGCCAACCTACGATAAAGGAAATCATGGAAGCCAATTTTATAAAAAATCTGAAACTCAGGGAGTTTGCCCGGCTATGTGGAAGAAGCCTCACGGCATTCAAGGTCGACTTCAAAAAAACCTACCATACCAGTCCCGGAAAATGGCTCCGCAATAAACGTCTCGAATATAGTTGCTACGTTCTGAAAAATTCAGATATGCACGTGGATGAAGTTTGTTATACGTGTGGTTTTGAAAACCGGTCACACTTCAGTAGGGTATTCAGGCAAAAATACGGTCTGTCTCCCAGTCAATTCAAATTGAAAAATAATTTTGTAAGCCGGTAAACATTTCTGCCTTTCTGGTACCTTTTTCTGCCTTTTCAGCAAAATCTATATGGGAAGGCTTGCCATACCTTTGTCATAGCCTTGATTTATTCCTTAACCCACTCAATCATTGTGTGAATAAACGGATTGCCGATTTCCATTTTACTGAAAAAATTAACCAATTATGAACGCTATAGAAAATTACAAGCGAAGCCGGCAAATTCTATTTGAACTGGCTGAGATTCATCCCCAATCAAAAATTGTATCAACCAAAGGACCGGTTGAAAACGTCCACTTCCTGGAAATGGGACAGGGAAAGCCCCTGATCATAGTACACGGCGGAGGCAGCCATGCCAGTGAGTGGGTCAATATCATGAAACCCCTGGCAGAGCATTTCCACCTCTACGTGGTGGACCGGCCAGGCCATGGTTTGAGCGATCCATTTAATTACCAGAGCGTGGCGTACAAGAAGATAGCCGTGGAATTCCTGCGTTCATTTGCAGAGGTTTTGGGATTGGAAAAGTTTCACTTAATGGGCAATTCCATGGGTGGGTATTATAGTCTGGCTTTTTCTATGGCACATCCCGAAAAAATAAATAAACTTCTATTAATCGGTGCCCCGGCCGGACTCAACCGTTGGGTTCCACCTATGCTCCGTATCCTCGGATTGAAAGGAATAAACCAGCTCATAACGAAAACAGTCGCCAGACCCAGCATAGCCAATTTGAAAATGGTCCATAAAAAGCTATTGGTAGCGGATATTAAAAACCTCTCCGATGAATACCTGTCGCATGGTCTCCATAATGGCCTCCTGCCAGGAAATATGATGGGATTCACCTCCATGCTGGAGAATGTTCTGACCCTTAAAGGATGGAGAAGTGAATTGTATCTGGGAGATAAATTGCACTCGTTGGAAGTCCCCGTCCGGTTTATCTGGGGTACGCAGGATGTTTTCGAAAAACCGGATACGGGTATGGCAAAAGCTTCGGCAATCGCCGATTATAAATTTGCTGTAGTAAAAGATGCGGGACACTGTCCATGGTTGGATCAACCAGAAGAATGCGCCCGGTTGATCATTTCTTTTCTGGATGATAAAGCGGACGCTTCCCACGGACACCATTCTGAAAATCCAAAGATTTCGGGAAATAAAATTTATCAGTAACGCCCGAGCCCCTGTCGAAACATAAACAATTAGAGAACAAATGGTGGATCGTAGCCCGAAAGGCAATTTCAGGCCAGGGTCACACGATGGTGTGATAGAAAAATGTCCCGCTTACCGCTGGCTCATACCTTGACAAATATCCTTTTCCGGTACATAAAATACAAAAGACCAAATTCCAGAAGGAGAACCCCCAATTGCACGATAAAGCGCTGCATATCTTCACCGGACATCTGTAGGAAGCCGTTGAGCAGATACCTTGAGGTGTAACCAAAATCGATCAGACCCGATGCCATATAGATAAAGATGGAATTGAGTCCAATGACCTTGAATGGAAAAGCCCATCGCTCAAACCCCCACACATCGATCAACAGATAGAACAATGACATAAACAGAAAACTAATGCCCCCAGATACCATAATAAAGGAACTGGACCACAGATGCTTGTTGATCGGAAAATGGAAATTCCAGATCACCCCGATTACGATGGCCACCGCACCGGCCCCTGCCAGCCACAACACCTTCTGCATTTCCGGCCGCGATGTCCCGAGCAACTGACCAGCCAGAGTTCCCATCAGCACCAATCCGGTAGCAGGTATATGCGTAAAATACCCATTCTCATCGTATATCCCGTCTATGAGACGACCCGGAACGATATAGCTGTGAATATACGTGACCAGATTCCCTTCCTGGGAAAGATCCCCGGCCCCGTATCCAGGTACCGGAATAAACAACACGGCTGCCCAATAGGTGATCAGTATACCAGCCAGCCAGTAGATGCGGCCTTTCCAACCCGTATTCAAAAAAATAAGCGTGGCCAGAAAGCCGGTGACCCCAATCCGGCCCAAAACGCTGACGTACCGGATCTGATCCCAGTCGAAATGCAGGGGCCGGTTCTTATATATAATTCCCAGAATACTGAGGATAATCATTCTCTTAAAAGCTTTCCTGTAGATTTCGTTTTTAGTCATCCCCTTCCGCTGGGAAGAAGCTATAGAAAAGACCATAGACACACCGACCATAAACAGAAACAGTGGAAATATCACGTCTTCAAATGTCAAACCGTGCCAGGGAACATGCTTAAACTGATCCGTGAGCCAGGTCATCGATTCCCAACCCATCGCGTTTACGAAACTGGAGATCAGGGCTGTTCCACCGATGATGAGGAACATGTCAAAACCCCGGAGAGCATCCAACGATCCGAGCCGTTTGGAGAGGAAATTCGTGGACGATTCATTTTTATTTTCCATGCAGGGAGATTGATGTTGTCATCTTTCAATGAAGTAGAGCATTGATTATATTGTGCAATAGCCGAAATGCGAAAGGCGTCCTAACAGTGACTTCCAAAAATAAAATTTTTTGTTATGAAATCACAATTTGCATTTGAATAAATATTCGTACCCAAAAACCTGGCATTGAAATGCCTATCAGGGGGGGGATTTTGAATGTTGAATTTTGAATGTTGAATTTTTGAATGTTGAATTGGGGGAGGGCCGGAGGCTGAGGGAGAGGGGGAGGGAATTTTGAATGTTGAATGTTGAATGTTGAATTGCTTCGCATCGCTGCTTTCGTTCCCGCAAAGGCGCAAAGAAGCAAAGGCGCAAAGGTTTGTTTTTCTAATTATTAAAGCATTTTTTGGGCTTATGATATATGGATATTCACTTGGAAAATATTGTTTTCGCCATAATTTGCCGCGATGTTGATTCTGTTTTCTGTCT
>CALEIL010000514.1 GCA_937876435.1 uncultured Bacteroidota bacterium | reverse complement strand
TCAATTCAGAAAATTGAGATTGTATTTTATCTTCAGGATTTTCCTTGGCAGCTTTCTCCATAAATTCAATGATAGACTCTCGTTTGAGGGATTTCACAATTGATTCCAATTTGAATTGCACCTCTGCTCTGGTATCAACCTTTACATTCCAAATATCCGCCATCCCCAGTTTCCAAACAATAAGGCGTTGTGTATTTGATCGCTTTTCCAGTCCATCGGACAAATCATCATCGGTAATCCATATCTCAACGAATCTTTGATGGAATTGATTCCCCCGTGCGTAATATGAATATCTGCTCCTTCCAGACATATTTTATATGCATCCCAGGTATAATAGTGGACATTTCGACCAATGACTCTGGCTTCAAAGCTTTGTGGTACGAAAAATATAAAATCATGAAATACCTGTGCCAGATAGTCGATGGTTTTCACATACCTATCCGTAAAATCAAAAATGAATTCCCTTGAACCAATGGAAACCAGTATATTTCTTATTCTCCTGTGGGCTTGTTTTCGATCCACAGATAAAACCCCCAATCCCATGAAATATTGATTGGTAGAATGATTGTCACTCATTGTTGGGTTAGAAAAAATGAGTTCAGGAAGATAGGTCAGACTTGGTGGACCAAATCTATAGGTATTTAACTTGATTTTCTTGATCCCATTTTCATTGATCAATCTTTTAATCCGGAATTCATCATTGAAGCCAGGCATTAAAATACTTTCCATCCTTCTTTTCCGTTTTTGCCGACTCAAAATACCACGAGCACTTAGCATGGCAAATTGTCCTTTGTAAACCCCACCGTAATTATCAGAGGCATTTAAGAATGTGGAAAGTCGTGTTTGATATAAAATGACCCGAAGTTTGTGATAATGACCCAATGCATGGATGATCAACGCATCGGTAAAGTTGAAATTGTCTAAAATTACTACATCAGGGTTTGCCTGTTCCAGCAGTTTATCGAGGTAAAACTTTCTTCGTAAAAATAAAGTGTTTTCGAGTTTCAATTCTATTTTCTTCAGTAGAGGAATATTCATCAAAAATTCATTGTTCATATAGGCAGGCTGACACGGTAGACCATAAAATTTAGAAACATTCTGTCCGGCTTTCAAATCATTCGAAGCGTATATAAAGTCTTGACTGATTTTGTTAGCTGCTACGAACCGGGTAAATCCCTTATAATGCCCTACGGATCCGGAAAAAATGGTCAAAATAGTAGCCATTCTCAATTATCACTACTAAATGTATTCGCAAATGGCGGATCCATGGTTTTCAGTTTCATCAGCATCAATACCTCGGAAGTTGCATCGAGTTGATCTAATACCCGACCACCGTTTTCTGTCCTGAGATCGATGCCTTCGTTAATGATCCGCTCGACATCCTGGTAGTACATATGGTGGATCAATGCGTTGTCATAGGCACCTCTGATTCGCCAATAGAAAAAATTGCCTGTATCATCTTCCAGATTGTGTGATGAAAAAACACCGAATTTAGGATGATATAATATATACTCGTTGGGTTGGTATTTCGTAGGTCTGTTCCAAAAACCAAAAATTCGATTATGTCGTAGAGCAAAAATGATCCAGGATCGGGCTGAAAATAAATGCCCTCGGTTATAGATTGACGGTTTAGAGGGATCTTTCAAAAGCTTGTCAGAACTGCTTACTCGATTAATCTTTCTGTTTTCACCTCCGTTATTCTCTAAATCAATTACAAATCTTTTTTGTATTTTTTGATCTGCTAATTGGTATATCACATTGGATTCAGCTTCTGTAAAATAGATATTGTTGGTATGGGGACTTCGACTAAACCTTTGATTAGTATAAACGTTTGAGCCCTCAATAACATTTGACCCGAGATCGAAACAGTTCAAAGTACCACCCTGCTCCAATTTCCAAATCACACAATTATCTCTAGGCCCTGAATACAAAATAATTTCACCATTGAAGTCGGCTATAATATTTCCGGATTTTTCAGGCAATAAAACTTTGGAGATTCCATTCCCCTGTAAGTCATATTTTACCAAATAATGTGCCCGGTCCAATATATGAATTGATTGGTCTGATTCACTAAAACACACATCCCCAATGTCAACATATTCTTCCGGCCCACCGCCAATTTTTCGGATTAGATCAATATATTTTCCCTGATTATCGAAAATATAAATAGTCTTATAATTATTATCCCAACAAACATATCCACTTTGAAATTTATATATTTTCTCCAAATGTATAATTCCTTCGTCTTCAGGTAGATCATGTAACACTATAAAGCTGAAATCAAAAATATCCGAATAGGATGCATTTATTTTGACGGAATCCAGATCAATATTCGTCACAGATAAACTCTGTAAATCTTTGGTTTGTTTTTTACAGCATAAATTGAGGCATAGAATCACAATCCCCAAAATAGAATAATTCAATCTATTTTTCAAATGATATTAATTTGCAACCATATAATTTATCACTTTTCGATTAATTTTTTCTAATATGTTGATTCAACCACATATCTCTTCGCATGGTACTTGTTGAACAACTGAACAGTCACTACCTCCTGACCAATAATACCAGTCACATTTATCAACATCTGTCCAACAACCAGGATAGTACCAATCACAATTATCATCCCGTACATACCAGGTATCTACACACTCGCCACTCGGCCCATATACACAGGCGACCACAGATTTACTGCCATGGTTGATCACACCGATCAGACCCGAAATAAAGCTAAAAAGAAAAAACGATGAGAACAAAATGAACTTTTTCATAAGGCTAATATTTAAAAATTAATACATTTGATTTCGATGTACTTATACCCTATATACCTCTTCCCGATCCCGACTGGAATCGATCTTTGCCCTGCAATAGCCCCAATTGTTGCTCCAGAGGGTTGATCTCTTGACCAATGGGAAGGAGCCAAACCTGGACCCCTTAGGTAAAAATCGACCTGTTAAATCTACCGATTTTTCACCCCCCCATAATTTTTAATCAACTTTAACATTTTAACCATGTAATTTCTTCTGAAAATTACATGGTCCTGGCCGGAAATGTCCTATGTATGCCTTATAGACCACTTTACTTTGCCGGCATTTCGGCAGTTGAAACGGCCGCTACAAAGGGAGACGCAAATAATCTGATCTTTGTGCGATTTCCGGGCAAAACCGCTGTAATTATTTTCAGATATTCTACTCAAGTCCTGGGATAGGTAGTGAGTAATAAATTATTTTTGATAATTAAATCTACCCACTGCTGCCATATGCATGAAAATATACCAAGCATTGATTCAACCACTACGGCTTTTTGGCCTGCGTCCACTTTTCAACCTTCGATGTTAATACCAGGATCTCTTTCTTATGTGTGTATTCTAATTCCTCCATTCCCATTTTTTAATCAAAATTTATCCTCGTCTCCATCTCAATCTGGTATCCCATGAATCATGAAAAATTTTATCTTTGAACAGATTCAAACAAAATATGAAGAAATATCAATATCTACTGCGATTCCCATGGGCATAAGAACTGTGCAGATCAGACCGGAAGCAGATAAAAACACACAATACTATGACCGACCGTAGAAATTTTATCAAAAAAACATCTTTGGTGACCGGAGCTGCACTTGCCAGCCCTCAATTGTTTTCCATCACTAAATCATATTCGAAAAACGACATTCTCAAAATCGCCCTGGTAGGATGTGGCGGGAGAGGCACCGGTGCCGTCGCGCAGGCCCTGCAAGCCGATCCCAACACCGAACTGGTAGCGATGGCTGACGTGTTTGAAGAGCAAATCACCAATAGCCTGGAGGCACTGATGGAAGTCGAAGGCATCGGAGACCGCATAAAGGTAAAAAACACCGATAAATATCTGGGCTTTGATGCGTACCAAAAAGCAACCGACCAGTGCGACGTCGTTATCCTGGCCACCCCCCCGGCCTTCCGACCCGAGCACTTTGAGTACGCGGTAGAGCAAGGCAAACACGTCTTTATGGAAAAACCCTTATCCTGCGATAGCCCGGGCACTCGACGCATTCTGGATGCGGGCAAAAAAGCCGATGATAAAAACCTCAAGGTGGTCGTCGGACTTCAAAACCGATACGATCCGGCCTATGAAGCCCTCGTAACCCAGATCCAATCAGGGATTATCGGAAAAATCACCACGGCCACCTGTTATTACATGACCCGTGGATATCAACTCGTCCCCCGATCCCAGACAGCCAACGAATTGGCGTACCAGATCAAAAATTGGCACTTTTTCAACTGGATGTGGTCCGGAGCGACGGGCGGTCTTCAAATTCACAATTCGGACATCGTCCATTGGGTCAAAGGGGAATACCCCGTCAGCGTGCAGGGCATCGGAGGCCGGATCGGACCTGCAGTACCAGGAACAGGGGATAGTTACAATCATTTCTTTTTGGAATACATTTACGGTGACGGCAGTCGATTGTACGACGAAATCCGCACCATCGACCGGACGATGCGCAAAGGCGGATCGTGGTTTACCGGCACCAAAGGGACCGCGAATATCCGGGAAGGCATCAAAGATTTCGACGGAAATGTCCTGTGGAAATACGATATTCCGCAGGCCCAAAGAGCCAATCCATACCAGGTAGAACACGATCGGTTTTTCGATTCCATCCGGAAAGATCGTCCCCACAACGACACGGTCTTTGGAGCCCACAGCTCGCACGCTGCCAATATGGGGCGTATGGCTGCAGAGACCGGGAACGAAATCACCTGGGAAGAATCGTTGAAATCGGATATACAATTGGCACCCGAAATAACCAGCTGGGATCAGAATCCGCCAATTTTACCCGATGACAGAGGGATATATCCGTTTCCATATCAGGGACAAAAGGATATTTGATTTACGATTTACGATTTACGATTTACGATTCACAACGTGTGAATGAGACGTATCGGATCAAGTTTGGAATGATGTGTGGGATAAAATAGTATTTCGCCCATGCATTCTCCCTGCCAGGACATATGTACGCTACATGTGTTGAATACCAGATAGACTTTAGTTAATATTATGTTTTTTTTAGATGTGTTCTAATGACCGCCTAACCAGTTGGCGTCATCTTCGATAGATATCTTCAATCACCTATCAGAAATAGCTTCAGCTACCTCCACGGGCATATCCGATTCGATCACGTCAGCACCTGATTCGAAAATTTGACGGTAAACCGCAGCGCGCTCTTTTTTTGTTTCCAGGTGATCCGCCGACGGTGCAGTCGATATCATATACTTCACCCCGTTCTCGTGCAGTAAATCGTATAATTCTACGTTCTCCTCCTTCCATTCCGGCCCCACGTAGGCCATGACCTGGGACCATGGAATACCAGCCTCTTCGTAACTGTCAAATGCCTCCTTCGTTTTCACAAAAGCCGAAAACATAATATCCGGAATCCGTTCCAGGTAAAATAATGCCTGATCGGCGGTGTGCACGGTCACCATGACGTGACCTGTAGCGTCCATCCGCTGGATAATCTCTACCGTCATTGCCAGCGGAACATCCTTTTTATCCAGATTGAGTATGGTTTTGCCTTTGGCCCACCTGATGGCCTCTTCCAGGGTCGGAATTTTAAAATCGGTCAGTTCACCGAATTTATCCTTCAACCTAAGCTCTTTCAATTCTTCCAGAGTGAAATCAGCGACCTTCCCGGTCCCATTGGTGGTCCGATCGAGGGTAGCGTCATGCACCAAAACGATCACGCTGTCCTTGCTTAGCCGGGGGTCTATCTCAAAAAAGGCAGGCATATATTGCAGTGTATATTCCATTGCCTCGATCGAATTCTCGGGCATACCAGCTACCATTCCTCCCCGGTGGCCACTGATCAAAGGCCGGTCATTCTCAGCGTAACCGAAAAAATCGTGGAGTTGATGGCTATTCTCTAATTTTAAATAATGTTTACCGGAAATGGCCTGACCCCTTAATCCATGAGTATTAAAAGCGATCATAATCAAGACCAGTATGAAGGCATTTGTCTTAAACATTATACCACACATATATGAACGAAACGAAAAATAAATGTTCAAATCCTGGAAAGTATCTCCTCCTACCCACGATTTGGCAATACAAAAGGGGTGCGGTAAGGCCGGAAAAGCATATCATTCGCCTCGGCATCATTAACAAAGTGCTCCGCCTGACTGTTCCATTGCAACTTGCGCTTAAGCCGGAATGATATCAATCCCAGATGCATGGGCAGGGTCATTTCCCGGGCATATCCCAGGTAGCTTTCCGGATCTTTCCTCGATTTGACCGAATCCAGAAAATTGCGTTGGTGACCGGGTGACCGGGGAATGGATTGACTCACTTCATCCAGATCATCCACGACTTCATTTCCAATCCTGATTTTCCGGGTATCGTAATCACAGGTCAGGCTGCCCTTACTTCCTTCGAAATGGGCTCCGATCCCCATTTCATTAGCTCCGGGCACATCGGGTGGTGTGGTGGTCCAGAATACATCCAGGTCTTTAAATTTATAATCCACGTCGATCCATTTGGGAGTGTCTGCGATACCATTAGTGGGCACTTCGCCCCGGGCATCGATGCTGGTCAACCCTTTGGGATGGAGGGACATAAACATAATGTCCGCTATATGACACCAAAAATCAGCAAATACCCCTCCGGAGAAATTGAAAAAACTTCGGTATGTTCTGTGGCATTTGATCGGTGTATAGGGTGTATATGGCGCAGGGCCCAACCACATATTCCAGTCCAAATGGGCCGGTGGTTCCTGATTCGCCGGAAAACCCATTCCATCTGTTCCTCCGGTTTTCCATAGCCGGACGGTATGAATTTTTCCCAATGCTCCGGACTGGACGATCTCTGCCACCCGGTGGTAATTGTCACCGGCGTGGATTTGGGTTCCCAACTGAAAAATGGAATTATATTTTTTCTGAGTGGCGAGCATCGCCTGACCTTCTTTCACCGAATATGACAGGGGTTTCTCCCCATAGACATCCTTGCCCGATTCCATCGCGTGGATGGCCACCAGGGCATGCCAATGGTCAGGCGTGGCACAGGTCACTACGTCGATGTCCTTTCGATCGATGATACGACGGTAATCCCCGTAACCGTCAGCTTTTATCCCTGGTTGAAGCGAAGCACGCAATTTTTCAGCTTCCGCGAGGTGCTGCGAATCCACATCACATAAGGCCACGGTCTCCACATCGGGCATTTTGGCAAACCAACCAATGTGTCCTCTTCCCATCCCATTGATGCCGACATGAGCCACCCGAATTTTATCACTTGGTGGAGTCAGCAGAAAATTCTGTGTGATCAATGGAAAGGCCGCCAGTCCCAGACTGGTTTTTTTGATAAATTCCCTTCGGTTGTGGTTGGTTGTATGGCTCATGATTATAATTTGCCTTGATTTAATGAAGCCGTTAAAGTAATGGCTTTTTTTGGGGTATCAAAAGGTAGTATCCGATTTTATCAAACCTATTTTCATCCCGTCAATAAAGTTTGGTTGCTTACAATCATTTTCCGCGCTGTTCCGGGAGGTAAAGATGACACAAATTGAAAGAACCATAGATTCATCCACCTGATGGAATTCTGCAGGCTGTCTATATAGAATAAAAACAAATGTACTCGGGTATACCTACCAAAAACCCTAAAGTGGGTTAGTACCCCTCGTTCTGGACCAAGCCAGGTTCCACCCGTAAGCTGTTTTCATGAAATGGCCATTGGTAATACCGTTCTTCGAAGGATCGATCTTCGATTTTCAAAGAAACCAATTCCCCGTTCACCTTCCGGGTATGTCCCAAAGCCGGCTGGTTCAATACATCCCCGGCAATACGCCACCGGATAATGTCATCGTATCGCAAACCTTCCGCAGCCAATTCGACTCTGCGTTCATTCCGGATCAACCGAATCCAATCCTGCTGATTATATGAACTATACTTCGGCAAAGTCACATCTGCAAAATCCATATCAAGCCCCGCTCTTTCTCTGACCTGATTGATACATTGTTTGGCCAGTTCATCTACATCATTCATCATGATTTTAGCCTCCGCATAGGTCAATAAAACTTCCGCGTACCGGAGCAATCCATATTCCATGTTCCCAGCACCTTTAAACGCATCGGCTTCATCGACGAACTTCCTGAACCAATATCCACTGGCACTTGATCTTTCCTGTTCATGATACATGGGGCTGTTTTCATTGTATATATCGATGGTATCGCCATAAAACACATCACCGTGTCCCATAATCGATGCACTGTAGCGAGGATCCCGGTTGAGATTTGGATTCAATTCATATTCTTCTTTGGAATACCGCGGACTTTCGTCGATAGGATCACCCTGCAAAGTCCAATATGAATCCACCAGTGATTTCAGCGGAACTACATAAGACTGCCCGTTCCCGGTACGATAGTGCGGGCCCAGATATTGAAAGGAATGGCTATCGGTTCCGGAATGACTATCCTGGTCAAAATGCATGATAAACTCATTGTTATTTGACGAAGCCTCGTAGTTGAACAAATCAGCATAGACCGGGTACAATTGATAATTCCCGCTATCCATAATCTCTTTGGCCAACCTGGCCGCCAGCTCATATCGCTGATGGTAGAGCGCATACCGCATCACCAGGGCTTTGAGCGAATATTTGTTGAACATCCATTTGTCCGTGGTATATTCTTCGCCGGGGAGTTGTTTCGCGATCTCTTCGGAATGAGTAAAAAGATATTCCAGTATGTCTTCTTTCGGTGTAACCGGCTGTCTGGCATCCACCAGATCCGCAGGTTCCAGATGAAACGGAACGTCTCCCCAACGAAAGGTCAGTACAAAATAATGCCAGATTCTCAAGGCCTCCAGGATACTCTTGTAACGCGCCCTCACCGATTCATTCTCTACGTAGGGAACATCGATGTTATCGATAAAGGTATACCAATGACGAAAAGATTTGGCCGATAGACATATTATGATTATATTTAATGCATGAATTTACGATCATCCGAATTGGCCTTACTAAAAGAGATACGCAGCAACACTCGAGACAAGCGGATCTTTGTAAGATGTTCTACGGTCATAGCCCACGAAGCCGGTCTCAGTCATGAAGCTATTGCTATTTCCCTGGATATTGGATTGAGGAGTGTTCATAGATATCTTCAGATATATGAGCGCCATGGGGTTGATGGTTTAGTTGAATTTAAATACACGGGACGTGATCAATACCTCAATCCCCAACAGCTGCATTTTCTCAATGAAGAATTAGGGGAGAATTTATACACGAGCACCGAACAGATACAAGCATTCATTCTGGAACAATGGGGGATAGAGTACAGCCGCAGTGGCGTACGAGATTTATTGCATCGATTGAAATATGTATATAAGAAAACAAAGATTGTGCCTGGGAAAGCTGATGGAAAAACTCAGGAACAGTTCATCGTAGATATAGAGGAAGTGTTTGAAGATTTGTTGGAAGACGAGGCAGTATTTTATTTGGATGGATCACATCCTACTCATAATACAAGACCGGCCTATGGCTGGATACGTAAAGGGAAGAAATATACGATACGGGCTAATACAGGCCGTAAGCGAGTAAACCTGAATGGAGCGGTCAATGCCCTGGACCCCACTGAAGTCTATGTACACTCTACTGACAGCGTGAATGCACAAAGCACCCAACAATTAATCGAGCAGATCTTAACACAAAATCCCGAAAAAAAGACAATTTATTTAATCAGCGACAACGCCAGATATTATCATGCAAGAATATTGCAGGACTGGCTGGAGGACTACCCTCAGATAGTTTGGATCTGGTTACCTACCTATTCACCAAATTTGAACCTTATTGAACGATTGTGGGGATTTATGCAAAGAAAAATACTGAATGGGGTATACTACGACACGTACTCAAAATTCAAAATGGCGATCCATTCCTTCTTTGAAAATATGGATCAGTACGAACAGGAATTGAATTCTTTAATGTCTCTCAATTTCCAAATTATTGATTGGAACCAATCGGCCAAATCATAACGTACTGGGTATACCATCAATTTATACCTAAAAGGGGAGATTTCGATGAACGAATTGGTTGAAGATCAAGCGCCCAGCAACCGTTTCAACAAGCTTCGTTTCGAACTCGCCTTTTTCATTACGAGCCCTCACCTTACACTTGATCCACGCATGCTGGGAGATCCTTCCTTCGTTCAAAGCAATGATCACGTCTTCCTCTCCGTAGAATGTCATCCCCTCACCAGTCACTGGCTCCTCGGGAGTGGATCTTTTCCCTTTGGTAACATAATAAAGTCCCAAAACCATATCTTGTGATGGCACCGTGATTGGAGCACCATTGGCAGGGTTTAGGATATTATGGGAAGACAACATCAGAGTAGACGCCTCCAAAATAGCCTCATGTCCCAACGGAACGTGAACCGCCATCTGGTCACCATCAAAGTCAGCGTTGAATGCGGTACAAACAAGCGGATGAAGTTGAATAGCTTTACCTTCAATCAATTTGGGCTGGAATGCCTGAATACCTAAACGGTGAAGTGTCGGAGCCCTGTTCAAAAGCACAGGATGCCCTTTCAACACATTTTCA
>CALEIL010000513.1 GCA_937876435.1 uncultured Bacteroidota bacterium | reverse complement strand
CGCCCAATGGCGAACAGTTGTCGTTTAGCAGGTTATAATCGCTGCTAATATTGGTTTGGATCTGAGGGTAAACTTCGATCGTTTCCACCGCAGATTCTACTTCGCAACCCAGATTGGTTTCGGCCGCCAGCTTCACCCGAAAAATTTTCACGTGATTCGTATTATTTACAAAAGTCCGGGAATAGGTAGTTGTAAATAAAGGGTCGGCGGGATCCTGGCTTTCCACCTCAACAAATCCGCTTCCTTCATCAATCAGCCAGCGGTATTCTGCAATGACGATCCCGGCGGGCTGACTACCGGCGGATTCATTGGTAAACGTCACTTCCAGAGGCGCGCATCCCGAAGAAAGATCTGCGGAGATATCAGCAACCGCCGGCGCCACAATCTGCACAGTTTTGACAACCACATCCGAGCAGACGCCCTTTTCGGTTGTTGTTCTTAAAGCAACCTCATAAGATCCCGGCGCGCCAAAATCGTGCGTGAAAGCCCCAGGCGACGAACCGGTGAATGTCTGATCCGGCGTAAAGACGGCGCCGTCGTAGTCAAAATCCCATTCCCATATTTGTATATTATCGCCATTGATAACTGTGGCAAGTTGAGAATTATCAGTAAACTCCACCAGTGTGGAGTTACAGGTAGAACTAAAGGAGAAATCTGCCTGGGGCGACTCATATACATATACAAGCGCTTCATCTTCCGAAGTACAAAAGGGAACCGTCTGATCCCAAAGGATCAGCTTAACGCGGTATACGCCCGGACTGGTATAGGTTTCTGTAAACGACGAGCCGGGGGTATTTATAGCCCCTGATCCGGGTTCGGTACGATACAACGCGCCGTGGTTGTCATAAAACTCCCACCGCCAGCGGGTATTGGCGTCGGGATTTAACGAAACATCGCTGAATTTCACCTCAGCATTGATCGCGCCGGAAGGATCCTTACAGAAGACCGGAGTAATATCTACGTCATTCACATCGGTCGTGCGAATGGCGGCCGAAGCGACCGGGAAAATGTTAATTATCCTATCCGAAGTAGTTTCGCAACTCCCCACCACATTTTGATGCTGTACCCTGATATGGTCGTGGTATACGATGAGGTGGTATCCGAAGACCCGGTCGAGTGGTCCTGGTTGCTGCACAGTCCCGGTGACATGGATCTGAGGCAGGATACCTCCGGGGGTAAAACGGGCCGGTTTATATTCACATCAGACGATGTGTCGGGACTGGTAGACGTGTATGGCGCCACGGATCTGGAATGGAAGGTCACCAATAAATATGAAATTCCGGCAGAGAATTGGCGGGGAAAAAAGAACGAGGAAGGCGAACGGGTGGAATTGGAGGATAATGACTGGCACCTCTCAGGCATCAGTAAGATGACCGGTGATATGAGGTATCTGGCCATATTTCAGGTGGGAGCATCCAGGGAGTGGCAGGAGGTGACCATGGATGATGAAGGCCGGTATCATTGCGGCGACTGGGTCATAAATGCTTCCCTGGATGCAGGCGCATCGACCGGACTGGAAGCGTACAGAAATGATGGGAGGGCAGCTTTTGCGACCGGTCGTGATGAAGTTCGGCTCGGGGAAGAAGTGTTTGAGGGAGCGGAAGCCGGAAGCGCAAAGTTGGTCGAAATGATAGGCGGAAAGCCCGTGATGACAGAATCCGGAGACCGGTTGCCAGCCTCCGTGATGGATGCCCTCCGACAATCCGTCATGCAATAATATAGTGTTGAGAACCAACGTAAATTTTACAGAAAACAGGACCATGAAAATTAAGTACCACACAGACAGAAATTTGATAGTAAGGGAAAGACGATCACAGCGCATCCTGATTCTTGCATTTATATTCTTCCTGGGGATGACAGCTCCTCTATGCGCTCAAAAATCACCCAATTTTATACTGATTCTGACGGACGACCAGGGATGGACTTCCACATCGGTTCAGATGGATGACAACCTTCCCGGCTCCAGAAGTGATTTTTATGAAACCCCGCAACTCGAACGGTTATCTGCTCTGGGGAAGCGGTTTTCCCGCGGGTATTCACCGGCAGCGATTTGCTCCCCCTCGAGGCGCAGCATACTTTTCGGACAAACTCCGGCGCGGCAGGGGGATCGACGGTTTGCAATCACGCATCATCCCGACTCCGGTGATCGTCTGACGATCCCTTTGGTGTTGAAATCGGTGGATCCCGCTTACCGGACTGCGCACTACGGAAAATGGGATTTGAGAGCAGACGTATATCCCGAAGATCTGGGGTATGATGAAAGCGATGGCAATACGGGAAACGGTCACGGGAACATGAATTCCTCCTCGGTGGCCAAATGGACGGAATACTTTATCGGATCGGATCCTAAGAAAATCGAGAGTCTCACGGGAAGAGCCGTTAATTTTATGAAACGGCAGGTCGCATCGGATCATCCTTTCTACCTTCAGGTTTCCCATTACGCTACTCACGTGGATATCCAGGCGCGGGAAGAAACCCTGGAAAAATACTGGAAACGGGATCCAGGCAAGATCCACGGGAATCCTGGCTTTGCCGCTATGACCGACGATCTCGACCGGGGGGTCGGGGAGATCATCGACATGGTTTATGAATTGGGAATTGAAGATCATACGTATATTATTTACATGTCCGACAACGGAGGGGTGGAACTGATTCCTCAGACCAATCAGAAAATGATCGACCCTGGTGATTACTCCAGATTGCGCCGAAACTACCCGCTGCGGGGAGGAAAATGGACGCTCTACGAGGGAGGCATCCGTGTCCCGTTTATCGTAGCCGGACCCGGGATCCAGCCCGGGAGTCAGACCGATGCATCCGTGGCGGGCTGGGATATTCTGCCGACGGTGGCTGATCTGGCCGGATATTCCGGAGATATTCCGGCAGATGTGGATGGGATGAGTTTCAGAGAATTGTTAACGGAGCAGAAATCACCCACAACGGATTGGGACCGGCGACCGCTTATCTTTCACAGATTCAACGACCATTACCCTCATTCTGCGGTGATCGTGGGAAATTATAAGCTTGTCAAACTATGGAAAACGGGTAAACTGGAATTGTTTAATCTCGCTGTGGATCCAGGTGAAACCCGCAATATTGCCCTCGATCAAACCCAAAAAACGGAAGAATTGGCTGTCATTTTAAAATCCTATCTTCGGGAGGTAGAGGCTGAAATCCTCGAAGTGTATGACCCGGGAGAATAGCCGGAAGTGGGGCTCATTTAACGGGGCAACCTGAGGAATGATTGATAGGGGATATATTGGACATCGGACAGAGGCACCAGGGCAGAATACGATTTTGAATGGCAAGCATTGTAATAGTTTTTATAACACTCCGGGAATGAACAGACTCATTTTTTTATTGGTACTGATCCAATGGTGGTGCATCGCGTGTCGAAGCGGGTCTGAAAATGATTCGCCCAACGTATTGATGATCTGCATCGATGACTTGAATACCTTCCTGGGATGTCTGGATTATGACGCTGCCCTGACACCGAATATCGACCGGTTGGCTTCGCGCGGCGTATTGTTTACCAATGCGCATTGCCAGGCCCCTTTGTGCGGACCATCCAGGGCGTCGATCCTGACAGGATTGCGGCCTACCTCGACCGGTATTTACGGACAAATAAATGATGACCATCTCCGATCGGCCCTGAAAGAACCGGTCCTATTTTTGCCGGAGTATTTTAAACAACACGGCTATCATACCATGGGGGTGGGGAAGATATTTCATCAGCATGCCCCAGAAGGAGTGTTTGACGAATCAGGGGGAAGGGAGCCTGGCTTTGGGCCCAAACCGCCGGATGGGGGATTTTTCAAGTGGAAAAAAAAGGGGACGAGCACCGATTGGGGTGCATTTCCTGCCCATGACAGCCTTATGCCCGACTATCGGTCCACCCAGTGGACGATCGACAGGCTGAGAAGGGAATATAACCATCCGTTTTTACTGACCGTGGGATTTCTGCGGCCACACGTTCCCTGGTACGTTCCACAGCAATGGATGGACAGATACGATACAGCAGATATTTCCACCCCACCCTGGTTAGCTGACGATTTTGATGATATCCCGGACATCGTGGATTCCATCGACTATCTGCCTATGTTCCCTTCTACTTCCTGGGCGATAGAGAACGGGGAGTGGAAAAACATCGTACAGGCGTATTTGGCCTGTATCAGTTTTGTGGATCATTACGTGGGCGAAATTCTGAAGGCTCTGGAGAACGGTCCTCACGCAAAAAATACGATAGTCATTCTGTGGTCGGATCACGGGTATCGGCTGGGTGAAAAAGGAACGTTCGCCAAGCATTGTCTGTGGGACGTGGCGACCAGAGTGCCCGTGATCGTCCAGGGTCCGGAGATACCTCAGAACAAAAAGGTGGACGCGCCGGTTGAATTATTGAGCATCTATCCCACCTTGCTGGAGCTTAGTGGTTTGCCTCCCAATGACAGAAATGAAGGCGTGAGTCTTGTTCCACTGATATCGGAGGATAATCCGGAATGGAACTATCCGGCAATCACCACTTACGGTCGTGGAAACCACGCGGTGGTGCATGGAAATTACCGCTATATTCGGTACGAAGATGGGAGTGAAGAACTGTATGATCACCGGTACGATGTCAACGAATGGCACAATCTGGTCTCCGATGATATGAGTCCCGCTAACAGGGAGGTGATGGATGAAATGAAGAACATGATGCCAGACAGGGAGGAATCCTGGTCCTCCGGGGCCGGCTTCAGCGTCAATGAATATTTTAAGCACGCCTCCGGGGATTAGCCGGCATTTCTACTGAACTTCCCTCATTTTTCTGCCAATCTAAACGCCCTCTTCAAGCACTTTTGCAGGGAATGTTTGATGGTACTAACTTATACATTTCTGTAAGGAGAAATTTAGCATATAATTAGCTTAACAAAAAAGTAAAGCATATTTCAAAATTTGGAAAATATAAAGTCCCTATTCGCGATTCCAAATTTTATTTTATTGACAATCGGTTGTGCAATCTCATGCGAAGTGTCAGCATCAGATAAAGTAAAGTCACAACACGCTTCATATAGCGATATTTCTGTGTCAGATATTTCAGCATTCTAACAAAATTAGAAAAAAATACTTACGAGGGCTTAAATAAGTATTTATTGTTTATATTGCCTGTCTAAAATATGTGAAAAAAAGATTAATATGTAGCTGATCTCCCCATGAAATCATACAGAACCGGTGGCAGCCCGTCTTGAAGCAAGGCTACATGTCGAAATCGTTTTTTCGCCTGAAAAGGTGTGCCGATATTGAATGTGTAATTAAATAAATTTTGGTATGAAAAGTGAAACACGCAAATTTGTTATTGTATGGGTAGTGTGTCTGTTGGCCATAGGCAATTTTGGCCGGACGAATGCTACCCCGCCGACCCTACCGGGACATCCCGGTGTGGAAAAACTGGCGATTGATGTCTCTGGCATCGTGACCGATGTCGATGGGGAAGCCCTGATCGGCGTCAATGTGCTGGTCCAGGGAACCGATCAGGGAACGTCGACCGATCTGGATGGGAGATTTGTCCTGGAGGATCTGGATGAAAATGCCATTCTGGTCTTTTCCTACATAGGATTTCAGACCCAGCAGGTAGCCGTAGAAGGCAGGACTGAAATTGAAGTGGTTTTGACCGAAGACCTGACGACCCTGGAGGAAGTGGTTGTCGTGGGATATGGTACCCAGCTTAGAAAAGACCTCACCGGCTCAGTAGCGGTGGTGGATGTCAGGGATATGAAGGCCCAGCCGGCGGCCAGTCCGATCGAAAGCTTACAGGGGAAGGCCACGGGGGTTCACATCATCAACGATGGAGCACCGGGAGCTACTCCTCAGATCAGGATCCGTGGATTTAGCACCATCAACAACAATAATCCGCTGTATATCATCGACGGGATCCCGTACGAAGGAAAATTGAGCTGGCTCAATTCGAGCGATATAGAAAGCCTGCAGGTATTGAAAGACGCCTCTGCGGCCTCTATCTATGGCGCCCGGGCCAATAACGGAGTGGTGATCATTACCACCAAAAATGGGGAACCCGGACCTCCCAGGATTACTTTTGACATGTATTACGGTACTCAAAGTCCCAACAGGAGCAGGTTTCCGGAATTTTTAAATCCTCAGCAGTACGCAGAATATGTGTACAGTCGATACATCAATGCCGGGAAAACTCCGGGGTTGAGCGGAACGACGGGGTCCAATTATGGCTCCGATCCCTTGAATCCGGTTCTTCCTGATTATCTCGTGGCCGGTAGTAAAACGGGCCACAACATTACCCCTGCTGACGCCGATCCGTCCTTGTACTCATATACCCTGGAGGATCCGTCAAAATTTTATCAAATCACCCGGGCGAATAAAGAGGGGACCAATTGGTTTGAAGAGATTACTCAGAATGCACCTATGCAAAATTATCAGTTGAGTATTTCGGGAGGAACCGATAAAGCAACGTATGCCCTCAGCGGTGGTTTCTTCGACCAGGAGGGGACCTTCAAGTATACCAAGTTTAAGCGGTATACCCTTAGAAGTAATTCCAAGTTCAAATTGCTGAACGACAGGGTGACCATCGGTGAGAACCTTCAATACTCGTACACCAGCGGAAACGGATTTGGTGTCAATGAAAACACTTCCGGGTCGTATCAGGGTGAAGCCTCACCTATAGGCTGGGCTTACAGGATTCAGACCATCGTCCCTGTATACGACATTATGGGCAATTTTGGGGGTACGCGTGGAGATAAGCTCGGAAACGCCGACAATCCCTTGTCCATATTGTATCGGGGAAAGGATAATATAAGCAACAGCAATCAGTTTTTCGGTAATGCTTATGCCGATGTGATTATCCTGGAAGGACTTACTTTCCGAACCAATTTTGGATTGAGGTATGAAACCTGGGATGGCAAATCCATCGGATATCCCAATCCGGAACGATCTGAAGGGAACTTCACCAACAATGTTTTGAATCAATATCAGGGCATTGGTAAGGAATGGACCTGGTCAAATACCCTGACTTACAGGCACAAATTTAATGATATCCACAATCTGACTTTGATGGCGGGTACGGAAGCCATCAAAGGGCAATCCCAATCGCTAAATGGAAGTGGAAGGGATTTCTTTGTCACGGGGATTTGAACTATTACTACATCAATACGGCCGCGACCAATAGTGCCGGAAGTAGTGGGGGATCGTCTTCGTTGTATTCCATTTTTGGCCGGGCGGATTACTCGTTTATGAGTAAATATATGGTATCAGCGACGCTGAGAAGGGATGGTTCGTCCAATTTTGGACCCGATAACCGATTTGGTTTGTTCCCCGCAGCCAGCGTGGCCTGGAGACTTTCCGAGGAGACCTTTATGGAAAATGCAGGCTGGATGGACGACATCAAAATCCGTGCGGGCTATGGTGTCACCGGAAATCAAAGCATTCCTTCATTCCAGTATCTCAGACGATTTGCATCGAGCATCAATTCCTCCTCGTATCCGATTACCGGAAGCGAACTTTCCAGTGGATTGTGGACCAGCAATTACGACAACGGGGCCATCAAATGGGAAGAACGTAAATCTGTGAACCTGGGAATCGACTATACGCTTTTCAACTACGCTATAGACGGGTCCCTGGAATGGTTCGATACGGAAACGAATGGTGTTTTATACCCTGTTCCTCAGCCCACCGCTGCTGTGGGTAAAGGATCTTCTCCTTTTATCAACTCGGGAGATATCAAGAACAAAGGGGTGGAATTTTCCATCAATTATCATCACAATGTGTCTTCAGCCAGTGCTGATGCGTTCACATTTGATGTAGGAGCGTCCATTTCCAGTTACAAAAACACGTTGGTCAGTCTGGCTCCGACCGTATCCGAACAACCTTACCTGACCCTGCGGGGAGTGACTACTTCTATCATGAGAGCTGGTGCCCCTCTGGGAGCTTTCTATGGCTATCAGGTGTTGGGCATCAACCAGAGTGAATCGGACATCGAAAGCAGTGCTTCTTATGACGGTGCTCGGGTAGGTGGATTCAAATACGAGGACGTTTCCGGACCCAACGATGTACCCGATGGGATAATCGATGGTTTTGACCGTACGGTGATCGGAAACCCGCATCCCGACTTTATTTACTCGTTGAGTTTCAATGCAGCGTTCCAAAATTTTGATTTGAGCATGTTTTTCAATGGGACCCAGGGGAATGAACTTTTTGATCTGACCAGGCAGTACACCGATTTTTATGCATTTCCTGGTGCGGTGAGTGTTCGGACGTTGGATGCATGGAGCCCTGAAAATCCCACCAGTATGATGCCATCCGCCTATGATGAACCACCGACCATTGAGTTTCAATCCTCCAGCTATTACGTGCAGGATGGTAGTTTTTTTAGGATGAAAAATCTTCAATTGGGTTACAGTTTCCCAACGGAAAACCGTCTCGGAAACTACGTGTCAGGTATCAGGTTGTATGTCAGCGCGACCAATTTGTTCACGATTACTTCCTACAGTGGTATGGATCCGGAGGTGAGCCAATACTCTTCCACCTTTACCGCACCTGGTGTGGATATGGGAGTATATCCTGTGCCGCGTCAGTATTTGGTAGGGATCAATCTCAATCTTTGATATGGGACCAATCAATATTGAAATGGAAAGGAGCAAAAAATATTTACTGGAGTTTAAACACACGATTATGCATACTATAAAAAAATTATATTTACTCGGTCTGAGTGTTTTGTTGTTCACAGGATGGAGTTGTTCCGACAGTTTCCTGGACCAAAGCCCGCAGGGACAGCTTTCGGATGATCAGATCAACAATACCAAAGGAGTGGAATGGCTGCTGATAGGAGCCTATGGCCTGATGAATGGCAATACCGACGGTACCTGGGGAAACTACTCTTCAGGCCCAAGCATGTGGTTGTTTGGTGAAGTCGCAGGAGGAAACGCGCACAAGGGCAGCGAACCTGCTGACCAGGCAACGATGCTGGATATCGAACGGCACCGGGCGATTCCCGTCAATGAGCATTTGTCCAACATGTGGAATAATTATTACGAAGGGGTCACCCGTTGCAACACCACCCTCAGGGCCTTATCGCGACTACAGAAATCGGATGGTGAAAAATTTTCGGACAAGAGGGCCACAGAAATAGAGGCTGAGGCCAAATTTTTGAGAGGCCACTATTATTTTATGTTGTGGCGGGTATTCAAAAATATCCCCTACATCGACGAGACCATGTCCACCGAGGAAGCAGCAGCTACGCCCAATACGGGGGATGTCCTGCCGATGATCGAGGCGGATTTGAAATTTGCTGTGGATAATCTTACCCCGGATAAGCCCCTTGGTGATGTGGGTCGAATGGATCAGATAGGAGCCAAAGCCTACCTCGGCAAAGTGTATTTGTATCAGGGAAAAAATTCGGAAGCACTGACCTTGTTTAAGGATGTGATCGCAGCCCGGCCGGACATCAAGGATATCCCTTTTCTGGACAATTTCGATGTCAATGCTGAAAACGGACCTTCCGGAGTGGTCATGTCCACGCACGTCATCGATCCGGATGGATCCGGCGATAATGCCAACGTGGGAGATATGCTTTCGGGATTATACGGAAATGCACCAGTGAATTGCTGTGGCTTTTTCCAACCGAGTTTTGACCTGGTGAACTCCTTCAGAGTCGATGGGAATGGGTTGCCCTTACTGGATAACAGTTTCCGAAACGATCCTTATCTATCCGATTTTGGATTGACATCCGCGCAAAAAGAAAACTATCAACTGGATAAGTCCCTGATGGTGGATCCCCGATTGGATTACACGGTGGGACGAAGAGGGGTTCCTTACCACGACTGGGGGATTTTTCCGGGAGATGCCTGGATCAGGGATGCTGCATCGGCTGGACCGTTCGTAGCTTATAAGGCTATGATTGACATGGAGGATTTTCCTGGTAACACTCAAAGTGGAGCCCCGTACGTGACAGCTCTGGATGTAAGCATTATCAGATTAGCCGATGTGTATCTGATGGCTGCGGAGGCGGCTCTGGACTCGGATCTCAATTACGCCCTGGCTCGAGTCAACGATGTTCGTCTCAGAGCTGGAAAGATTCCACACAAGGAAGTCAATGGCAGCCCGGCAGCAGTGTATAATGTACAGCCCTATCCGTCATTTCCGGACAAGGCTTATGCGCTCAAGGCCATCCAGTTTGAACGGCGACTGGAGCTCGCTCTGGAAGGACACCGGTTTTTTGATTTGGTCAGATGGGGCAATGCCAAGCAGGAACTCGAAAGCTATTCCCAGTTTGAGGGAAAATATCTCGATCTGAACGAAGGGATCACGTTTGAGGAAAAAAATAAATATTTCCCGATTCCTCAGGATCAGATCGACAGAAGTGGTGGATCATTGACTCAAAATCCGGGATATTAATGGTGATGCGATACGTAGGGATGGGAGCGGCAAAGGCCCGGTTGAGAACTGGAACCGGAATCGTCCATTTGTATTGCAAATCGTAGAATTAAAGGCCCCGGGCACTTAAGCGCAGAGTACTAGTGTGCGGAAATTTAAGTAGCTATCAATGTTTTTTAAAATATTTT
>CALEIL010000512.1 GCA_937876435.1 uncultured Bacteroidota bacterium | reverse complement strand
ATCGGAACTGGAAATGGTAGGATTTAGAAAAGTAGAGGCACCCTGGACTTTTTATTCATATAAGTTTGATGTAGTCATAGATGTACTTCCTTTTGGTGAAATAGAGGAAAAGCATTCCATCAATTTCAATGAGCGGTTTGTTGATTTACATGTACTTGGCTTCAGAGAAGTGATGGAAGATGCCATCGAAGTACAGATAGAGGAAAAAATAGTTAATATTCCTCCACTTCCTGGCATGGTGATTTTGAAGTTAATTGCCTGGAGCGACCGGCCTGAACAACGCCAGAATGACCTTTCGGATATTTTAAAAATCATTCAGCACTACTTTGATTTGGAGTGGGATGAAATTGTTGAACTACACTATGATATCTTAACAAATGAGCCTTTTGATCGCATGAAAATTGCGGCAGAAGTATTGGGGAGAAAATCTAGACAATACCTTGAAAGGTCTGATAAAATTTCAGAAAGAGTATTAATGGTGTTACAGAACGATCTACAAAAGGCATCCCAATCCATGATAGCGCGAGAATGGGCGAGAATATTGGACAAAGATATTCAATATGCTTTTGAATTACTGACAGCATTTCAAAAAGGAATCACACATGAGCTATAGAGGCAAAGCGGGTGAATTGGAAAGAGACAAGGAAGTATTTGAAAACGGAATGCCTGGATTCGATTGAGGGAAGCAAGATCCTCTGAATGTGGAAAACGATGTATTTCAGATCGCTTCAGGAATACGGAATAAGGAATGCGGATTTCACTCCCACACCCAAACCAGAACTCACTCCCACACCCGTAAGGAGGGGTAGCAGCAAATCAAGATCTGGAATTAGGGTTAATAAAATACCCGATCGAATTTTTTAAAACGGATTATGAAGAAAACCTGATCATTGATTTAACCAAGAGTATTCAATCGGTCAGAGTCGCCAATAAACTGTCGATAAAAGGCCGGTTGGGAACAGGGGCACGAAATTCTATAACGGATCCATCGTGCCGGAGAATTATATACCTTGGATATACATTAAGTCCTGACTTTTGGAGTATTTCGAATTCGGTATTTCGGACCCTATAGTGACCTTCCTGGCCGGTGTTATTTGTAAAATCCAGCCCGCGTTTCCATCTGAGTACACCATCGTCCGTATTCAGATATACAATTTTGAGATGCTTGTCCTTGTACTCCCTTGAGATTTGGTTTATTTGGGGGAAAGCTTTCATACAAGGAATGCAATAAGAGTTCCAAATGTCCAGGTATGTCAGGCTGCCCCCGGATGGGTTCACGAGAGATTTTAATAAATAGAGATCGCCGTTGAGATCCTGCACGTGCGCCGTATCGAGCCAGATAACCAATGCGGTATCCTGTTGACCCAATGACATATTGGTCAGACCTGACTGGCTGCTTTTCGACGAACAGGAGACCATGTGGCATACCTGTAATCCACACATTATCAGGAAGAATAGCCGCCTGAAATATTCCTTTTTTCTGAAAAAATAAACGATCAATATAAATATCAAAGCATATAGAATGAACCATGTTACGCTCAATATTTCCCAATGAAAATGTTCTTCCGTCCATTGGAGGGGTTGTTTGTCCAGGGATAGGTCAATAAATTGATTGATCCCTTGAGAAGGAATTGCAAAAGGGGAATAAGGAAAGATGAAGACCCAAAGTAAGAGCCCCAAACTGGCCAGAATGCCCTGATATACCTTGGGTAGTAAAACACTCAATATAAAAACCAAGGTAGTGGGAGCTAACAACAATACCCAGGTCTTCAGGGTCAGAAACAACCCCGTAACGAATGTGGAAATTGCAATAGATCCCGGATGATGGTAAGCTTGATATAGAAGCGGAGGTAGGAATAAGAAGAAAAAGGTAAACAATAGAGTAACGAACTGAAGTATCATAAACTGCCTTATCCAATATTTTCTCTTTGAAATTCGAAATATCGATAAGCTGTTTAGCAAGCCGGAGATCTTATCCTGGTAGATGTATAAATTAAAAAAAAGGACTAGCATGGGCAGAAATAAAATCATATAAAACAGACTCGTATACATTCCGCCGATGTAGATCCAAGATATATCTTCATTTTCCATAAAGGGATTGTATAGGTATCGATAAATATCGTTTGATTCGAACATGAACTGGAGCACAATCGAAACCAATACGGTCATCACCAGAATCCACCAAATTCCGGATCGATATAGTTTGTATATATCAAGGGAAAACATGGGTCTTTTTTGACATGAATCGAAAGTAAATCAATATAATGCCTGTCATAACCGCTCCATAACCAAGCGAGAGAAATAACCATTCTTTATTGAAATGCGGGTTTTGCAAGTTATAATGAAACTGATAAGGCGTATCGACCGGGGCAAGAGATGAAAAAATGAATATGATAAATAGAATTGGATAGTTCCATTTTTGAGCGATAAACAAAAACAGAAAGACGATAAGGGGTATGACGAGTATGTAACGGATGCCAATATTGGAAAATGACGATAGAATAGCGGCCCAATCCCCCTGGACTGGTTGGACCATTTCGCTTTGGCACCACAATCGATAGAGCCATAACGTGGACGTTGCGGTCAGTGCAGTAAATGCCGTAACGAATAAAGTGAAAAAGAGAGATTTTGAACCCAATAGCTGCAAAAATATCCGGTTCTTTTTTCTGAAAAAAATTTGTGGTTCTTTCGAGAACAGGATTATGAACAACCAGGGGATAACCAAAATCATCTGCCAGGAACAGCGATTTGTTGAGCTATAGATCATAAAATTGAGCACGCTGTCATCTAAGTACCACCATGAATATTCTTCAAATTTTGAATCAAATCTATGTAGAGTTAACCAGGGTGATAATGCAAAAACGGGGAATAATAATCCCAGTCCAAGTAAGCCTTTACTACTATATTTCAATTTATCCCATTCCATTGCAATGATGGATTTATATGGATTTATGCTTTTCATGGTCGATGGCCAAAGTGTACAATTCGGTTAAGTTTTCGATTCGACGGAGGTTTTTCTTATCCTTGGGAGGACTAGTGAAAAGGTGGTCACCAAAAGAGGAGCTGCCATTTTCAGGGAGATTCGCCGTATCGGGAATGTGGTAAAACACACCTTCATCAATGCGATGATAGGGTATCGTCAAAGTATTCCGATGCTTGATTAAAAATGCAATTTTATCTGCGAGGCGTATAGTATGGGATATGATGTGATCATTGATCATGATCGTCCGACCCTGATTTTTCAAGATATTCAGCAGTACAATCAGTTTTTCGGAATAGAATGGATCCAATCCTTGAAAGGGTTCATCCAATAGGATGATTTCAGGATCATTGATCACCGAAAGAAAAATCAACACCCTTTGTTTCTGACCTTGGGACAGTGTCTGGAATCGTTTGTCGAGTATTTCGTCCAGATTTAGGTGCTGATTCAACAATTGATGATAACCGTAGAATTCCATTTGGTTGTAACGCAGGAACACTCGGATATTATCCTTCACGGATAAGAAGGAATATCTGAAGGGTTGGTTGGTTAATGCACCCATTTTCGTTCCTGCGGGTATTGAAATGGAGCCGGTATACCTGGTGTGTAAACCCGCGATACAATTGACCAGAGCGCTCTTACCCGCTCCATTGGGTCCGAGGATATAAGTGATTTCATGCGGGGATAAAATCAAGCTGACCTTCTGAAGAGCGTCCTGGCTCTTAAAGGATAACGAGACGTCCTTTATGTGTACACTCATTTTATGGCATAACCGGCGTTTTGCGGATAAATAATATCGATTTTGATCCGGCGTTTTGCCCCGTTAATTCCAGTGGAATTTCGTTAGTTTTATTCATGGATTTACTGAATTCCACTACATCGTTTCTTATTCCACAAATAATCCTTAGGTCATAATCGTTGGATGGATGTAGATGGGCTATAAATGGGGTCGGTAGAAGTGATAGTTTTGATTCATCAATCTGCAATGTGATATTTTTCACTTTCCAATCTGAGAGGGCATCGCTTAATGCAAGAATGCCTGGATAGTACGGATGTCTTAAGATGGTTTTTTCTATAGTCCTTGAAGTAACTTTTACATCAAGTAGTTTCAATAATTTTTTAGTGAGCTCAACAAGAGGATCTTTAGGCTCACCTGGTTTAAAAGTGATCATCTTATTTCGATTTCATCCACATCGATTCTTTGTTGTGTATAGTGGTGCGGGTTATTATCTGATATTGTATTAATCCGCTTTGTTCATAAAAGTAGTAACCTACACTGCCATTTTTTGGCAGTTTGGGACTTTTTTCTGAATGGATAAAGAATTGATCTGTGATCAGGCACCTGTCATTGACAAGTTTCATATGGATATTTAAATTCAGCGTACAGGGGAGGCACATGATTTTATTGCCTCCAAATGACCAAGTTCACACAAGGACAGCGGCTTGAGCACTACAATCAACGAGAGGTTTGACAATTCGAGCGTAAGGTGAGAGGTACCCGGTGAATTTCCGATATTTAAAAAAAAATGAAAATAAATTTGCGAAACCAAAAAGTTGCGCATATATTTGCAATCAATTGGTTTCATAAACAAAACAGTAAGACAATGAGACGAGACATTTTTCAAGCAATAGCAGATCCGACTAGACGAGCCATAATCGTCTTAATTGCGTTACAGGCAATGACACCAAACGACATTGCCGAGCACTTTGACACCAGCCGACAAGCTGTTTCAAAACATCTTCGCATTTTAACGGAGTGCGAACTTGTAAAACAGGACCAACAAGGGAGAAATATTTACTACTCACTCGAAATCGACAAGATGAAGGAAATAGACAAGTGGCTCGAGCAGTTCCGAAAAATTTGGGAAACTCGGTTTAATCAACTGGATGACGTACTATTAACCATCAAAAACAATAAAAAATGAACCGGAATTTATTATTTGACTTTGTGGTAAACAAAGAAAACAACACGATTTTGGTAAAACGTGAATTTAACGCAAACCTCGAATTAGTTTGGAAAGCATGGACCACAGCAGAATTGCTCGACCAATGGTGGGCACCGGCACCTTTGAAAAATCAAACAAAATATATGGACTTTCGGGAGGGTGGTTATTGGTTATACACTATGCTCGATGAAAATGGTGAAAGGATAAAATTTGACAACGAAGAAATCTGGTGTAAGCATAGCTACATCGCTATCACTGATGAAGAATACTTTTCTGCTAAGGACGGCTTTTGCGATGAAACCGGCACCATGAATCCGGCTATTGCACAGAACTTGTGGGAAGTAAAGTTTACAGAATCGAATGATTGTACGCTAGTGGTGATTGTCTCCACCTTTGACAAATTGGAAGACCTCGAACAAACGATTGAAATGGGCTTCAAAGAAGGCTTTACAATGGGGTTAAATCAGTTGGCAGAATTATTAGTAGTCTTAAATCAATAACGCAATGAAAAAGGTAGCATTTCAACTTTTGACAGCAGCCATAATAGCGAATCTGACTGGCTGTGGAAATTCTCACCAGAATTCACCCGAACTTAGTAGTACGAATACTGCTTCCAGCCAAACTGTAGTAAAACAGGCTGATAAGATTAAACAAAAAATAACTCCATGCCTATGGGTTGAAACAACAGATGCAAAAGCAGTTGTAGATTATTATCTCTCTATTTTCAAAGACGGTAAACTGAAAGAACATCGCAAATATAAAAACCCACCGGAAGCTGGTGGAGGAGACTTTGAAACTGCCCTAATCGAAATTGCCGATATGGAATTAAGTATATTGGCGGCAGGTCCATTTTTCAAATTTAATGAATCTGTTTCGTTTATCATCAACTGCAAAGATCAGGCAGAAGTCGATTATTATTGGGAGGCCTTGACTGCGAACGGTGGACAAGAAAGTTCTTGTGGCTGGTGTCAAGACAAATATGGTTTATCGTGGCAAGTTATTCCGGTTGAGTATTTTGACCTCATAAATAGTGAGGATCCTAAGGTAAGGGACAAGGCAATGAAAAATACACTTACGCAGAAAAAAATTATTTTATCAGAGCTTAAATAATAACGGTCAAAACGAATAAAACAATGGCACAAATCAATCCACACATCAACTTTAATGGGAATGCAGAAGAAGCATTTACCTTTTACAAATCGGTATTTGGCGGAGAATTCTCAAAAGTTATCCGCTTCAAGGACATTTCAAGTGAGGAATTCCCGATTCCGGAAAAAGAGTCTCATAAACTGATGCACATTGCATTGCCCATTGGGAAAAATTTTTTATTTGGAAATGATATTTTGGAAATCATGGGGCGAGTAGATGAAAACGAGAACCGAAGTAAAATTGCCATTACTGCTGAAAACAAAGAAGAAGCCTACAAATTATTCAATGGACTTTCAGCAGACGGTCAAATTGAAATGCCTCTTGACGAAAACCCCGATGGGACTTATTTTGCAATGTTTAGAGACAAATTCGGAATTGAGTGGATGGTCCAACTTGACCCCAGGAAATAGCCCAGAATGTAACCGTGCGTATAATCCGGTGATACTGCCCCCCTGGTAGTTTTTGGTTATTAGCTTGGTCATTATTTTGGCCATCATCATCGATTTTTTCTTAAATATTAACCTTTTGGTTCAATTCCTTTGACTGTGGTACCGTGGCCTGGACATCCAAAACCAAAGGCGATTATTTTACGATTGCAGGGTTTGGGATGTATAGGGCAGGTGTACTGAAAATTGCATATGAAGAAGAAAGTATATACTCCGATAAATACTATATCTGTGATGATTACAGTCCGGTCAACTGTGTCCTGAGTAAAGCTGTAATAATTGAATCGGAAAACAAATCTGAAGAAGAATTTCAGCGATATATAGAACGGGCGCCGGAAATGTTGAAATCACATAACTCCAATAAGGTTGGGAAGGGGGTTGCCGACCTAAAAGGAATGAATGATTAAAAAGCCAAGGCCAAAATGCAATGGGCAGGAATTTCACTCAATTGGTGCTGGAAAACCTAATTAAAGCTACCGCCATTTTCCTTTATTGAGCCTGCGTTATGAGATATGCCATCAGAATTAATTTTACTTGATCTATGTGTTTTAATTTTCTCATGCTGTAGCTTTTTTTAAGCATCAAACATGGCAGTTTTTTAACACGTATCCACCTATTTTCTGAGAGGGTCAGTATTCCGGATTCCAAAGATGTACCCAATTTTTATAGGGGGTCCACCGACTGTCCCCCCGGTCACCCGTTCCTACGAAGTGCGTTCGTACTGCTTCATGAGCGAACTGCGCGCCCTGTGAACCCGCTTAACACAAGAGACACCACGAATCGAATGTTGCATTGTAAAGTAATCCTGCGTACATCATAGATCGGTTTTAAAAACTGAAGTGTTACAACTTTTTTATCCGTCGTCTTAAAGTAATTTCGAAAGCAAAGGGACGTTTTTCCTTATACATGATCTGAGTTATTTCAGGCCAGTTTTTAGCCAGTGCCTGTACCATTTCCCATACGGTCATTCCATGTTTTTTACTGGCCCCCTTTAAGAAAAACATCCCAACTTTAAATTGTCGGTACAATTCAAGCTCGTGTTTTCTTCGATTAATGTTTATATCCTGAGTAATCACACATGCTTTTTGATCTCCAATTGTGGGGATCCAATCCACGTCCTTTACGCCATGTCCAAATTCGTCAGGAATCCATTTCACCTCAACATGCTGGCCAGATTTAAATCCTTCCGGATGTTGAAGAATCTGGAAGCCTTCAGCTAAATGTTTGGGTAGGTTTTCATCTAAATATAAAATCAAGCAGCTTCACAATATTCCAGGGCATCATATAGCTCTTTTTCGGTCAAATTATATACATAGGCGATATAAGGTGCAGGGTCGCCACCTTTGAAATGATTATAAATGGTTTCCGGAGTTATGTTTCGATTCCCTATTACCGGATGACCAAACTTTCGCTCTGGATCGATAAGTATAGAATTATTTTTTCCCAGCGGCCAATATCTCAAAGCCAGGTTCTTCGTATCGAAATCTAAGTTTTTGAAAAATACATCAATAAAACACAGGTTCAATTGACCACTACCATCCAGCGAAAGGATGCATTCTTTATCAACAACAAAATAAATTTTTTTGCCGTCTGTTCTAATATTTTGTAGAACTTCTTTCATCGCAAATGGGAAGGGGCTTCCAAATATATCACTTAATATTTTATGGCCTTCCAACAATGGTCTGGTCCTGACACCTTGCTCACTCAACTCCATCATCACATAAAACTCAATCAATGTATGAAAACTCACTGCCCTGGATTCGTTAGTTTTCCAGGAATATCGAGCCTCATACCTCTTCCCCAATTCACCATCCCAATACCGGTTAATCCACCTGCGGACTTTATGAGTAGGCATTCTGAGAATTCTGCCAATTTCTGAGGGCGTATAAATACCCAAACCGAGTTCCAGTTGATTTTCGAAATTCATGGTGTTTTGATGTCGTGTTGTAAATATAAAGGAAAAGATGGAGATTTGGTTCGATATTGAATTGATTGTTTATTGTGTTGACATAACCAACATAGTGCCTGATGAATTCTTCCTAACCTCTTATTCGCAAGTCAATTTCCATTGAACATTTACTTGATCAATGCGATATACTACCGGCCTTTTTATCCATTTATGGGATATGCAAATCTGAGATTTATGCATTGTCTTTAGGACTAAAATTTCAATTTTTTAATTATTTTTGAATTTGAGTTGAAATTGAATTCATAATCTGAATCCTAAATTTAGAAAAAATGTCCACCTATTTATTGATCCACATTGCCCTGGAATTTAACATATGCACCGTTGTTGTTCTATGTCAATGATCATTATTTATTTTGGACCTACGAGAACAAGGCTATATAACCGTTGAAATGCCCATATGTAACCTATTACAGAAAACAGAATACATTGAATGAGATACAAATAGGAAAAGGTTTATTGGGCTGTTTATAAATTTATTCTCTAATTCCTTATCCTGTATTCAAAATTAGGATCGAAATTAAGCAACCCAATTGAGATACCCATCCACGAAATTATGAGTGCAAAAATTTTCAATATTACCGAAATCGACAGAACCGGTCAGCTTCCATTATCCCTTGAATTTTATGGCGGAAATATCCTCGATATTTATTCCGATATGATGATTATATCTTGTATTGCAGGAGCCTATTTGCCATTGAAGGGTACAATATTAGGAAGTCTTTCCAATCGGTATGGACATGAATTTAGTGGTGGATTACCAGAAGGATCAGAAATAATTACTGACAGACTGATCAAGGTCAACATACCGAGATGCTCCAGTTTCGGGGAATTGTGGATACTGGAAATTTACGGAAGATCCAGTAACTTAGAAACCGACTTTTACCAAGCCTTTCAAAAACTTAAAACGCTACCCATAGATGTGGGGCTTCCGAACATCCATTCCATTTCTAT
>CALEIL010000511.1 GCA_937876435.1 uncultured Bacteroidota bacterium | reverse complement strand
AGGAATCATTACACTTGTAGGAGCCACGACCGAAAATCCTTCTTTTGAAGTCATTTCCCCCCTGCTTTCCAGACTCCAGGTTTACAAAATGAATCATTTGTCCTATGAAGAGCTGAAGGGCATTATTGATCGGGCACTGAAAGAAGATCCTTTGCTCAATCAATTGGAAATCACTTCGATAGATTATGATTCCCTGATCAGGTACGGTAGCGGTGATGCCAGGCGTACGCTCAATCTGCTCGAACAGGTGATCCACCAGGTCAAAGGGAATGACGGTATCGTGCTGGATGAAGATATTATCAAGGAGACCGCGCGGGTCAATCCAATCGTATACGATAAAAAGGGTGACCAGCACTACGATTTTATTTCTGCTTTCATCAAATCGGTTCGGGGTGGTGACCCTGATGCCGCTATATATTGGATGGCCTGCATCCTGGCGGGTGGGGAAGATCCGTTGTTCCTGGCCAGAAGAATGATCATACTGGCTTCGGAAGATATCGGTCTGGCCAATCCCAATGCGTTGTTGTTGGCCAATAATTGCTTTCAGGCAGTCCACCAGATTGGTATGCCGGAAGCCAGGATCCCCCTCGCCCAAACAGCGATATATCTGGCTACCTCACCCAAAAGCAATTCTGCCTATATCGCCATCAATAAAGCAATGGACAAAGTAAAAAATTCTGAATCACATATTGTACCTTTGCATTTGAGGAATGCACCGACCCGGCTTATGCGGGAAATGGGGCATGGAATAGGGTACAAATATCCGCATGATCATAAAGGTAATTTTGCCTTTCAGTCCTATCTACCGGACGCCATGAAGGATGTGAAATTTTATAACCCTCAGAATAACGCAGCCGAAATCAAAATCAGGGAACAACTGAGACGATGGTGGACCCAGGAAAATGCACAAAACGATGAATGAAGTTCAAACGATAGAAGATATACGCCTCATCAGGGAAAGTATTGCTGAGTTTTGCAAAGAACACATTGCCCCTTATGTAATGGAGTGGGACGAAAGCCAGTATTTCCCCCGGGAAGTTTTTGAGAAATTAGGAGAAATGGGCATGATGGGTGTGCTGGTTCCCCCGGAATACGGCGGGGCTGGTTTGGGATACCATGAATACGTGGCGATCGTCCGTGAAATATCCAGGGTAGATCCTTCAATAGGTCTGTCCTATGCGGCGCACAATTCACTCTGCACCAACCATATCCTCCAGTTTGGGAGCGAAGAACAAAAATCCAAATATCTACCTAAACTGGTGTCCGGGGAATGGATCGGAGCCTGGGGATTGACCGAACCAACCACAGGCAGCGATGCCATGCGGATGAAATGCACAGCCGTTCGGGAGGGAGACCATTATATACTCAACGGGACCAAAAACTGGATCACCCACGGCAAATCCGGAGATGTGGCTGTAGTCATCGTGCGCACTGGTGAAGCATTGGACAGCAACGGTATGAGTGCGTTCATCGTCGAACGGGGCAGTCCAGGTTTTGAATCTGGTAAAAAGGAAAACAAACTCGGTATGCGTGCTTCTGAAACCGCTGAAATGATTTTCGATCAATGCGTTTTGCCCGTTGATGCCCTGGTGGGCGAAGAAGGCAGGGGCTTCCAACAAGCGATGCATATCCTTGACGGAGGCAGAATATCGATCGCTGCATTGAGCCTTGGAATCGCTGAGGGAGCTTACTATGCTGCTCTCCAATATTCCAAGGAAAGAGAGCAATTTGGCCGGCCAATCTCCGAGTTTCAGGCGATAGCGTTCAAATTAGCTGATATGGCGACGGAGATCAGAGCTTCCGAACTTCTGATCCAACAGGCATCTGAGAAAAAGAACAACAAACAACCCATGACCAAAGAATCCGCCATGGCCAAGTATTATGCGTCCGAAGCCTGTGTGAGAATCGCCACAGATGCTGTTCAGATTTTTGGAGGATATGGTTATACGAAGGAGTACCCCGTTGAAAAATTTTACCGGGATTCCAAATTATGTACCATCGGTGAGGGAACCAGTGAGATTCAAAAAATCGTTATTTCCCGGCATATATTAAAAGAATAAGTTCAATTGCAGCAGGTTACTACAGATAGTTTTCACGAACAGGTCCTCGCGGCTTCCTATTACTCCCCCGTTTTGGTTCAGTTTTGGGCACCCTGGTGCGGTCCCTGTCATGGGTTAACCGCTACGCTGGATCAGATAGAAGCCAGGAATGAATTCCCTGTAAGGTATAGAGGAGTCGATGTGGATCAATTCACCGAGATTGCGCTCCAATATAAGGTCATGGGCGTCCCTCACACCAAAGTATTCGTGAGTGGATACGAACTGGATCAGTTTTCCGATCCTTTGCCTGGCCACGAAGTAGAAATTTTCATTAAAAATGCGCTCGTATTGCCAGCCATTCTCAGATTCAGCCATTTTTCTGACGAAATTGATCTCGATTTTATTAGGGATCTTGAATCTGGTGTCCATACCTCGAGACGCAGGGAAGCCTATTTGCTGACGCTGGCCCGATACTATTTTTTTATGGATTTGGATAAAAGCCGGCAATATCTGGAATTGATTCCCGGTGAATCGGATCAGGCAGAAGATGTCCTGTATATCAAGGACCTGTATCATTTGATGAATGTAGAATTTTCAGCCGATGGGGTCACTAAGAAATTATGGGCGGCTAAAAATGCTCTGGGCAAGAAGAATTTTGAATCAGCTTATCAGTTTTTACTGCAGGCTGTGATGATCAATTCGGATAAAGAATCAGATTTTCCTGCCACAGCCCTACTGGCCTTCCGGCAGTTCCTGGGTATCCACCATGAACTGAATAGAAAATACCATTCCCAATTTTCCCAGATCATGGGATGAATCATATTACGTTAAAGAATGTCCGACCTTCCCGTCCCTGAGGAAGGTTTCCACATTTTCCAGGGTATGGTGCAATAGAGTTCTCCTGGCGTCGAGAGTGGCCCAGGCCATATGGCTCGTTGTGATGCAATTGGGCAGCGTGAGCAATGGATGATCATTGGGAGGAGGTTCGTGACTCAGAACATCCAGACCGGCCCCTTTGATTCCCTTGAGGGTCAGAACGGACGCCAGCGCCTTTTCATTGATCAATCCACCTCTGGCCGTATTGATCAACAGGGCCTCGCTTTTCATTTTCGATAAAAACTCCTGGTCGATTATCTGACTGGTTTCGGGGTTGAGAGGAAGATGAAGGCTGATAATATCAGAATTTCTGGCCAACTCATCGAGATCCACCGACCGGATAGTATGATCATTGATCTTTTCTGGGCTCCGGGTATAAGTCAGAATTTCCATTCCAAACGCCTTCCCTACCCGAGCCACGGCGCTTCCAATGGCACCCATCCCGATGATACCCAGTTTTTTTTGGTTTAACTCCGGAATACCGGGCGTATAAAACGTAAATTTGGGTTCGTTGGACCAAATACCATCCCTGGCCATTTGCCAATGGTAGTTGACCTTATTGGTCAGCGTCAGAATCAAGGCAAAAACGTGTTGAGCTACGCTATAGGTACTATACCCCTCCACATTACACACTTCAATCCCACGGTCACGACAGGCAGCCAGATCCACATTGTCATAACCGGTTGCGATGATCTGAATAAACCTGAGACGCGGCAGATTTTCGAGAATTGAACTATTAATTTCAGTTTTATTGATCACCAGGATTTCCACGTTGGAATATTGATCGTACAGCTTATCAGTATCAGATGAATTGAGGAGGATGGCATTCTTCAGAATGCCAAATTGGTTGATATCCAAATCTCCGGTCGTGACGGTATCTACTTCAAGAAAAACGATGGGTGTCATGGCAGTTTTTTTGATAAAAAAATGGGCAATCTAAGTTGCCCATTTAATTTCTATTTACAAAATCCGATTAGAATTTTAATCCGACCGTTGCTCCGATGATCGAGAAATTACTTTCTCCGTCTTCAAATATTTTGTTGAAGCCAAACTCATAATATGCCCCGATGGCGATCAGCCCAAATTCCAGTCCGGCACCGACCTTCCCACTCCAATTAACATTTTCGAGATCATCTTTGTCAAAAAGATCGTTGTCGTCAGCGAATCCCAGATTGAAAGAAGGAACTACCCCGGCATCCACTACGAAGTCAAAGTTGCTGTCGCCCATGCTGCTAAAAGGGGCTAACCCCAAAGAAATCGGTATTTTTAGAGTTTGTACCCTGGTTGAGTTTTTAAAATCATCTATCGTCGAGCTTCCGGCTTCTACCGATAAGGAAGATGAATAAAAGTGAACCCCTGGTTGGAAAAACAATAAGTTTCCAAATCTAAAATCTGCCCCGAGGTTCCATCCGGCCTTTCCACCTTTTACCGTAGCGGTATTTATTTCTTCTTCCGGATTTAATACCGAGTGTACTCCAGCTCTGATAATAAAATCAGCTTGTGCCATGGCACTCATTCCGAACGCCATAATAAGACAAACGCTTAAAATAATCTTTTTCATAGTTATTGATTTGTTTAGGTTATCAATTAATTGTTTATAGTCCAGTCATAGGTATTATAACGTACAGAAGCATCAGAATCGATGTCTATTTCCGAATATTTATTCAGGAAGGCAATCAAATCAGCAAAATCCTCTTCATACCATTTGAAAATCTTTGAAAGGATGAGTTGATTATGGGATATTTGGTTGGACCGGGAATCGTTGACAAACTTTCTGGTTTGATCAGCCAGGTGTTCATCCAGTGTCGCACCAGTAAACGGTTTGTTGAGAAGCGGAGGACAGCTTTTGGCGGCGCAATTCACAGCAAAGTGAATCCTTGGATCCCCAAACTGATCCCTTATTATATCATGTTCGATATCGTCCAGCGAATACGTTTTGTCATCAATCCTGATCCATTTTTTGTCCCAGGGTTCCCCGTCATTTATTTCCATGATGGACCTGACGGGCCAATGGTCGATAATCAGTTTAATGGTATACGCATTGTAGGTATTAATCCAAAATGCCAATTGTTCATCCCTGGATAACCGCCGAGGGTCCGTCCTGGAAATCTGATCCAAAGAACGGTGAAGAACGTCCAGGTCATTCCGAATAATGGATTCATAATCCACTATGCCAGAGGAGGTTACGTTATTATTTAAAACCTTCTCGTAATTTGAATAATCCACCTGCGAGAAACATGGTTCAAATAATATAGCAGAAAAAACGAATGATATTATATATCCTGTTGCACTCATTTATACGGAGGTATTGTCCCTTATAAAGAATACAATAGGCAATTTGTTACTGTTTTCTCGTTATTTAGCGAAATGTTAACACAGGCGTACGGATCACTCGTTATCCTGGATGGGGGGAAGAACCGGATGTATCATGGTGAGTTCGATCAATTCATTTTCTTCGGGTCCGATGGCTCCCCAGCCCAGGATCCCTCCCGTGGATCTGGCAACGTGGCGGGCAAAACTCTTGAAACTGACGTACAATTCGTAAGCGAGTTGACGATCTTCCATTTTCTCAAAAACGTCATTGAGAGAGGCTAGTTGAAATTTTAATTTTCGAACCGTGCCTTCCTGATCCTCGTTGAATTCGGCTTTTAATACGTCCAGGTCGCTTTGAAAAGTCTGACCTACTTCTTTGTAAAATGTCGCAAGACGTCGGGGTAAAGTGTAGGAACGGATTTTGGTTACTTTGGTAGCCCAGGCCGTTTCGTGTTCTTTTATAGATCCGTCAGCTCCGGCGACCAATATGGCGATGGAGGAAACAGCCTCCTTCAGTTTTTCGAATTCCGATTGATTGATTCCTTTAAACTCTTCAAGCATTTTTTCGTATTTTACTTTCTTAGGTCAAAAATAATTTTATATCCCTTATTCCCCCTCCAATTCTCAAAAAATATTGTGACATTTGTCTGGATTAGGAAAAATGACAGTTCAAATATAATACATGAAAAGGGAAGCCGGGATAGTTATCGTTGTACTTTATTTTATATTTGGTACAACTGCTTGTAATATCGATTCAGACGATTCTCCTGCAAATGACGGATCGTCTATGACAGAAGTATCCTCTGATCCTCAAATCGGTAAAATCATCGTAGATAATCTTAGAATGAGGGATGGATCCGGATTGGAAGGACAGGAAATCACTCAAATAGGACGGAACCAGTTTGTCCGGCTTACCGGCAATAAATCGGATACGACCCAGGCTATAGAAATTCGTGGGAGTTCCATTCCTCATTACTGGTACGAAGTGATTTTCAATGGAGATACCGGTTGGATTTACGGTGGAGGTATGGAAATTTTAGATCCTACTGACCCCGTTTTGAGCAGTGGTGACTTAAATGATTTTCGAATAGATCCCGGTGTGCGCGCCGGAATGATCACCCGGGAATCTACCCATGAATCCCTGACACGGATGCTGGGACCGGAAGAAGTCGTCAAAGAAAATCTACACGTCGGGGAGAGCGAGTGGGTTCAGGGAACCATCATTTATCCGAATACCAACAACGAATTGCTTATTTATTGGCAGAATGAGGATTTCCAAACCATCCGTCAGATTATTATCACGAAACCCGGGGGACAGTGGCAGACATTGAGTGGTATTCATATAGGTCAGTCTATTAAAGAAGTCACTGAACTCAACGGAGCTCCCTTCAATCTTACCGGTTTCCAATGGGATTACGCTGGTAAGTCATTAAACTGGCAAGGAGGAAAATTAAGCCCCCATCTGACTCTGGCTTTTGATTACAATGGAGATATTTCGATCTATCCTTTCCTGATCGGCGATAAGGTGATCTCTTCGGACAACAGTAGTTTACTCAAAGTGGACCCACGCGTCCGGCAGATAATAGTGACTATAACGGAATAAGCAGTCGGATCAGTCCAGGGAAATTGAAGATAATGATGAGGACCAGAATCTGTATAGCCACGAAGGGGATGATTCCTTTGTAAATATCCCTTGTTTGAACTTCAGGCGGAGCCACACCTTTCAGATAGAATAGTGAGAACCCAAACGGCGGAGTCAGAAACGAAGTCTGCAGGTTGACGCCCAGTAATATTCCCACCCAGAGAAGGTCAATGTCATAAGCTTGCAATATAGGCAGCACGATGGGAACTATGATAAATACGATCTCCACGAAGTCAATAAAGAAGCCCAGAATAAATACGATGAGTAGAATAAGGATCATTAAATTTCCAGGGGATAACTGAGTCGACATGATCAATTCAAGGATTAAATCGTCTCCATGGAGGCCTCTGAACACCAGGGAAAATGTGGTAGCCCCAATTAAAATAAAGAACACCATGGTGGTCAACCTGGTCGTTTCACGAGCCACCAGTTTCAGTCTTTTTATTCGAAATTTCCCTGCCGCTATCGTGAGCAAAATGGATCCAAATGCTCCTACCGCAGCCGCTTCCGTTGGCGAAGCAATCCCTGCAAAGATGGATCCCAGGACAGCTACGATCAAAACCAGGGGCATTAGCAAAGCCGTGATGATGGATCGCAATGTGATTTCTTCCTGATATTCTTTCGCCACCGGGGGGGCAACTTCCGGCTTAAACCACGACAGAATTAGGACGTACGATATGTATAGTCCGACGATAATAAGTCCGGGAATGACAGCCCCCAAAAATAAATTACCCACCGAAACATTGAGAACGGTGCCCAAAAGAATCAATACGATGGAAGGGGGAATGATCTGGCCCAGGGTTCCCGATGAGGCGATAATGCCAGTGGCCAGGGGAATATTGTATCGTGATTCCATCATGGATGGCAAGCTAATCAGGCCCATCGTGACCACCGTAGCACCTACAATCCCCGTGGAGGCAGCGAGCAAAGTTCCTACAATGATTACGCTGACTCCCAGTCCTCCGTTTACCTTCCCAAAAATCCGGGACATCATTTTAAGCAACGTCGCCGCCATTCCCGATTTTTCGAGCATGATCCCCATAAATATAAATAATGGGACGGCCAGTAATACATAATTGCTCATGACCCCCATGATCCGGGAGGGAAGAAAGTTAAAGAATTCGGGGCCCAAAGTTAATATACCCGTTATAGTGGCGACCCCGGCCAGTGTAAAGGCCACTGGAAATCCGAAGATCAGTAAAATAAAAACCAGTGCCACCATCAGCAATGCTATCCACTCCATCTAAGTTCGGTGTTTGGGGATAAATAATTCTATTGCAGGATTCTTTAATTTTAAAGCACACTTCAACGCAAAAAATATGGCGTACAATAGCAAGAGCACAAAGGAAAGCGTCAGGGCAAATTTTATCACGTACCGGTAGGGTAATCCACCAGGATCCGCGCTGACCTCATCCATCATATAAGAATGAAGTGCATATTGGTAGGAGGTGTATATGATGATGAGGCACCAGGGAATGAGGAATAGAATGGTGCCCAGCAGATTGACCCACAATTGACTCTTTGCCGACATCCGGGTGTACCAGACGTCTACGCGCACATGATCATCGAATTGGAGCGTATATATGGTGCCAAATAAAAATATCAGGGCAAAGACGTGCCATTCCAGTTCTGTGAGCCATGCAGCGGAACTGGAAAACAAATATCGGGCAACCACATCAGCCAATATCATGAAAACTAAAACGATGGAAAAGAGGCTGGCAAATTCTCCAAATTTCAGGAAAAAATGGTCTATTTGTTTGATTCGGGTACTGGTCATGAATTTATAGTAGGCAATAAAACAGGCCCTAAAATACAAAAAGCCACGACAGTGCGTGACTTTTTATATATTTTATTCCGTGTGGAAACCGTTATTGATTCTGCTCAAAATAGGAGGATTCAATGGTCTGGCCTGATTCTACCTGCTCGAGTCTTTTGCCAAACATATCTGAAATTTCCATTTGATTTTTCCGTGCATAAATCTCCTTAAGGGCGATCAGTGTATTTCTGTCGCTGGGATTTACTCGTTCTGCCTTCTGAAAATATGGCAGAGCTTTGTCAAAGATTTTATCCACTTCCAGTTTCTTCGCATCGTATTTTTTCATACCAGCCGATGTAAGGTCATCTGCCAAAGCCTGAAGTTCCTGGGTGCCTTGTGCTGCTTTATTATAATACAAAGCACCTATGCTATAAATGGCGTCGACGTTGTCCGGATTCACCTCGAGTGCTTTTTCAAAATATACTTTCGCACTGTCAAAATAGATGTTTGCCTGAGCCGTATCGCTATCCATCATTTCCTGAAATAACCGATCGTAAACCGATCCGGTAGTCGTATACAGAGATACGTTATTGGGATCTTTACTGATCGCTTCTTTTAGTTTCGTTTCCAGAGAGCCGATTTCATTGTTCTTCAACGCTGCATTGATCTCAGCATACAGGAGAGTAAGATCATCCGGGTATTTTTCCCGTCCTTCTGAAAGGATAGCTTGGGCAGCAGCAGGATCTTCCTCAGATTTGATCTTGAACAAGCCTTCGTATAGACTTGGATCATCATAGTTATTGGCTTTCAATTCCTCATAATAAGGTTTGGCCAGTTCAAATTGTTCTCCCAGCAAAGCGGCATAACCAGCCAGGAAGAGTTGATTGTTCATGGCTTCTGCGTCGTTGAGCGGGCTGTCTTTGCCATGCTCTTTCAGGAGCTCGTGAATATCGAGCACATTTCGGAAAATGTTGTATGCTCCCATATGGTCTCCAGCCTGCAATACGGTAATCCCCGAATTGCTCATAGACTGGATGAGGCCAGCCATTCCGGCAAGGGCATCGTCCTGATCTTTGGTTTTTTCAGCCACTTCGTACCCTTTTTTAAAGGCCATATATGCTTTATTGGCTTCCTGAAGGTACTGTGGTTTATAATTTTCATCCATCAACCCGTTTTTGTAATCCAATTCCAGATAGGCTCTATAGATTTGCCCCATGGTATTCCATACTTCGGGATCTTTTTTAAATTCCTCATCCTTGGCGACAGCCATTATCATATCTACTGCACTATTCAATTCATCTACTTTTGAATTGTCCAGTTCAAAGGAACTCAGGTTTCGTTTTGCCTGCCGAAAAGCTTTTTTGGGACTCATATCCTGTGCCGATAGGGAGGCGGTTCCAAATAACGCCAGCAATGCAATTATTAATACTTTTCTCATAGGTATGTACTGTTTATGATTAAATTCATTCTATATGACTAATGAAATATACCAATAATTATTTTATAGATGTTAAGGTTTTTTGATCCATATGTTAAAAATCACTCTTCCTCATCTATTGGAAGGGTTTCCTCGAACCCCTGATCTTCTATTGGAAGGATCTCTTCGATGTCCTCCTCGTTGGTTTCACCTTTGATGACGGTGATGTCGGCAATGGCGTCGTGATTGTTCAGTGAAATAAGTTTGACACCCTGAGTAGCACGACCCATCACTCTGATTTTGGAAATATCCATCCTGATCGTAAGACCTGATTTGTTGGTGATGACCAGGTTGTCGTCGTCACTGACAGCCTTGATGCCGATCAATGGTCCCGTTTTATCGCTGACATTCATCGTTTTGACCCCTTTACCGCCCCGGTTGGTGATTCTGTAATCCTGCAACAAACTCCGCTTTCCGTTTCCTTTTTCCGACACGACGAGGATCGTAGCATCGGTATCAGCCTGATCTACGCATACCATCCCTACGACGCGATCCTGGTCATCATCCAGTCGAATTCCCTTCACACCGGCTGCGGTTCGGCCCATCGGTCTTACCTTCGTTTCATTGAAGCGAATCGCCCGCCCGTTTCTATTGGCCAGAAGGACCTCATTGTTCCCATTGGTCAGTTTCGCTTCGATCAACTGATCGCCCTCATTGATAGTTATCGCATTGATTCCGGTAACCCTTGGTCGGGAATAGGCCTGAAGGGATGTCTTTTTGATCATTCCTTTCTGAGTGCTAAACATAATATAGTTGTTCGCCAGAAATTCCTCATCAGTAAGGTCATTGACGATAATATAAGCTTTTACGCTTTCCTCCTTAGGCATTTGGAGTATATTCTGTATCACCCTTCCGGTGGCATTCCTGCTCGCTTCCGGGATTTCAAATACACGCAACCAATAGCATCGCCCCTGTTCCGTGAACAAAAGGAGATAATTGTGAGCATTGGCTACGAGGACGTGTTCGACAAAGTCGGTATCCCGGGTTCGGGAACCTTTGGATCCTTTTCCGCCTCTCCCCTGAACCTTGTATTCATCTGAATTGGTTCGCTTGATGTATCCCAAATGAGAGATGGACACGATCATTTCTTCATTGGGTATCAGATCCTCGATGCTGATTTCCCCGTCTGCAAACCGTATTTCAGTACGACGTTGGTCGCCGTATTGCTCTTTGACAGCCAGGAGTTCCTCGACTACAATCTCTTTCTGAAGTTCCACGCTTGCCAGGATTTCCTTGAAATAGGCGATGTTCTTCATCAACTCGTCATATTCGGCTCTCAACTTATCAATTTCCAGTCCGGTCAGTTTTTGCAACCGAAGATCCAGTATGGCTTTTGCCTGCAATTCGGAAAAAGAAAACCGGTCCATCAACCGCTCCCGGGCAATTTCTACCGTATTGGAACCCCGGATAATTTTGATGACCTCATCGATATTATCTACCGCGATAATCAGCCCTTCTACTATGTGAGCCCTTTCTTCGGCTTTTCTCAGATCAAACCGTGTTCGACGAACGAGCACTTCGATACGAAACTCCACAAAAGCTTCGATCAACTCTTTCAGAGACAACGTTTGGGGCCTTCCTTTGACGAGCGCCACGTTGTTGACTCCATATGAGGTCTGCAACTGGCTGTATTTGTACAGTTTACTAAGAACTACCTTAGCCATGGCATCCCGTTTCACTTCGATCACTATCCGAATTCCGTCCCGGTCAGATTCATCTCTGATTTCTGATATCCCGGGTACTTTATCATCCCTTTTCAGCTCACTGATTTTGACGATCAATGCGCTTTTGTTGACCTGAAAAGGAATTTCAGAAACGATGATCGTCTCGCGCCCTTTATTATCAACGATAATCTCCGATTTCGCTCGCAGAACGACCCTTCCCCGGCCGGTTTCAAATGCTTCACGAACCCCTTCCACCCCATAGATGATTCCACCGGTTGGAAAATCGGGAGCCTTGATATGCTCCATCAAACCGTCGATGTCTATATCGGGATTTTGGATGGTCGCCACACATCCGTCGATTACTTCCGACATATTGTGTGGGAGCATGTTGGTCGCCATACCAACCGCAATTCCAGACGCTCCATTGACCAACAGGTTCGGGAATGCTGCCGGTAAAACGGTCGGTTCATGCAGTGAATCATCAAAATTAAATTGAAAATCTACGGTTTCTTTTTTGATATCCCCGAGCAATTCATCGGCCAGTCTGGCCAATCGTGCTTCGGTATATCGCATAGCTGCTGCCCTGTCCCCATCGATATGACCAAAGTTGCCCTGACCGTCTACCAAAGGGTAACGCAGGGACCAATCCTGAGCCATTCGCACCATGGCTTCATACACGGAAGAATCACCGTGCGGGTGATATTTCCCCAACACCTCCCCTACGACACGGGCAGATTTACGATGGGGTTTGTTATATGCTAACCCCAAATCCTGCATCGCGTATAATATACGACGGTGCACTGGTTTCAATCCATCTCTTACATCAGGTAACGCCCGGGACACGATGACTGACATCGAATAATCGATGTACGCCGACTTCATCTCTTCTTCGATGTTGATCGGGATAATGTTTTGCTCTGACATTTATTTCAATCTATGATTTTTTAAGCGCTGCAAATGTATTAAAATTTTGTAGGATTTAATAACCGAAATGAAATTGAATTATCCACAATTCCCGTATTTTTGCCCCACTTCAAAGATAGTAACTTCAATATGAGTGAGAATAATCCGGAAAAAGTCAAACCTTACGATAATGCCAGTGGAGGAAAGAAGGAACAGGTCACCCGAATGTTCGACAACATCGCTGGTGGTTATGACTTCCTCAACAGACTACTATCGGCTCGCTTCGATGTCACCTGGAGAAAAAAGCTCACCAATATGATCCTGTCCCATTCGCCGGATAGAGTCCTGGATGTGGCTACAGGAACGGGAGATGTGGCGATCACTCTTGCCCAACAGGATGATAAGGTTATAGTGGATGGGGCTGATATTTCTCAAAAAATGCTGGAAATTGCCGTCAGGAAAATCAAAAAGGCCGGTTTGGATGATCGCATTCAAGTTTTCGAAGCAGATGCAGAGCAGATGGACCAATCCGATAATACATACGATGTGGTAACCGCCTCTTTCGGGGTTCGCAATTTTGAAAACCTCGAAAAGGGATTGTCGGAGATGTACAGAGTCACCAAACCTGGTGGTTTTATTTATGTGCTGGAATTTTCCAAACCTAAGATATTTCCTATCAAACAGGCATACAATTTCTATTTCGAGAACATCCTTCCGTTGATCGGACGGATCAAATCGAGAGACCCCAAAGCGTATCAATATTTGTACGAGTCCGTACAGGCATTTCCAGACCGGGAAAAGTTTCTGGAAAAATTGCAAGAAGTTGGATTTCTTGACGTTCATTCTACGGAACTCACTTTAGGTATATGTCATATATATTCAGGAAAGAAATAATATTTACGCTGTGTTTTGCATTTTTGGCAATAGAAATGACCGCCCAATCCGGAGATGGTCTTCACAACTACAGGAACAAACAACACAAGAATTATTATTTTGGCATATCATTTGGATTGCACAAAAGCAACCTAAAGGTCCTGCACAGCGATGATTTTCAAACCCAGAAGAACATCTCTCTGATCGAATCATACTCCAGTCCCGGATACGATATAAAAGTGATCGGGAACCTCAAGATAGGAGATTACTGGGATTTTCGATTGCTCCCCGGTTTTTCTTTTGGTCAGATGCAGATGATGTACCAGCATCAGGCGATCCAGACGGAAGCTCCTATCAAACTGGACTACGTGTACGGTGAGTTGCCTTTTCATGTGCGGTACAAATCTCATCCTTACAAGGATATGAGGGTGTACGTATTTGGCGGATTCAAATATGCATTTGATATTTCCAGCAAATCCAGGGCGATCAATTCGGATTTCAACGTTTCAGCGTCTGATTATTCTCTGGAAGGGGGGGTGGGAATGCAATTCTTTTTTCCTTATTTTATCCTTTCACCCGAAATTAAATTGACCAAAGGAATATCCAATATTCTGATCAATAATGAAAAGAGTTCCGACGCAGGATTGCTCCAAAAAGCACTGTCACAGATGTTGACATTTTCTTTTCATTTTGAAGGGTGATTTTGTTGAAAATCTATTACTTCCTGCACTAGCTCAGGAAAAAAAACATTAAAAGAGTCAGTCAATTCCAGAATGTGGTTTTCCATTACCTCTATCGCTTTGTCAAAACCCGTGTCAAACCTGGCTCTGCGATCCATTCTGGCAAAGGCATGGGATTGACCTTCGATCGTGGTAAAGCGGTGCAAAAACCGGCCTTGAATCATTTGGCCGACGGTATGATGCAGTCTCTCCGGGATGAAGTGACTCTGCGATTGGATGATCGCGTATTGGTGGTTCTCAAACACCTCAAAGGACTCCTCCGAATACAGATCCCAATTTTGAAACAATACATAGTCGTAGTATAAATCCAATGCCACCCCTGCGTATTTTCTGAAGTAAGGTCGCAATTCCCGCTTTATAAGCTTGTTCTCGGTATGCGCATCGGTATATGAATCAATGTGATGGTGTAATCTGACACCGGATTGCAGATGATCTGGCCAGTTGTGAATTTCTTCGATGGTCATCATATCAGTGAGATAATTACCCAAAACAGTAAACGGGTAATTACGGGATAGGAACAGGTGCGCTGTGTAATTCATCGTTTGTATTTCACCGGTTGATGACAATTGCAAAGGAACATTGGAAATGCAAAGATATAAATCTATCTTTGCGCCCGGAATATAGAAACTCATAAATATGGCTCTACAATGTGGCATAGTCGGTCTGCCAAATGTCGGAAAATCAACCTTGTTCAATGCGCTTACCGCGGCAAAAGCTTTATCAGCGAATTATCCCTTTGCAACCAAGGATCCCAATGTCGGAATCATCACGGTTCCGGATCCGAGATTGGATAAACTGACTGAATTGGTCAAGCCCCAACGTGTGGTGCCGACCACGGTGGAAATCGTGGATATCGCTGGTCTGATCAAGGGAGCAAGCCAGGGAGAAGGACTGGGGAACCAATTTCTGGCCAATATCCGGGAAGTCAACGCTATCCTGCACGTGGTTCGATGCTTTGAGAACGATAATGTAATCCACGTCGATGGCAAAGTAGATCCCGTTCAGGACAAGGAAATCATCGATACAGAGTTGTTACTCAAGGACATCGAGACGGTGTCTAAACGAGTCGAAAGATTGAGGAAAAATGCAAAATCCGGAGAAAAAGATGCAACCCGGCAGTTGGAAAACGGACTATTTATCCTTTCAAAACTGGAGGATGGCCACCCTGCCAGAACGCTTGATCTGTCCAAGGATCAGAAAGAATTGCTGGACGAGATGATGCTGTTGACGGCCAAACCAATCCTGTATGTGTGCAATGTCGATGAAAACTCAGTAGTGACGGGGAATGAACTCACCAGGAAATTTGAAGAAGCGGTAGCAGGTGAAAACGCAGGAATTGTTTTAATTTCCGCGGAGATTGAATCCGAAATCATCCAGCTCACGGATGAAGAAGAACGATTGATGTTTCTCGAGGAAATGGGGCTAAACGAACCCGGAGTCAACCGATTGATCCGGGCCAGTTATGAATTACTTCAATTGATCACCTATTTTACTGCCGGTGTTAAGGAGGTACGCGCCTGGACGGTGATGAGAGGGACAAAAGCTCCGCAAGCAGCCGGTGTGATTCATACCGACTTCGAGGAAGGGTTTATCCGCGCAGAAGTTATCAGTTACGAAGACTTTGTGAAATACGGTTCAGAAGCAGCAGTCAAGGAGGCAGGGAAAATGGCCGTGGAAGGAAAGGAATACGTGGTAAAAGACGGAGATCTTATGCATTTCAGGTTTAACGTATAAGCTCGGCGAAAAAAATGATGTAAGACCCGGGTCTGTTCCATAGCTTTGTGTTCGATCACCTCATACGCCGATTGGTATGATGGTCCAGAAGGTAATTCTGTACGTACCGAATTCATAAATCTATTTTGTTAAAGCTTTTTTCTCTTCAACGGGCAAGTCATACAATGAGAACCTCCTCTGGCCCGGGACAACTCTGATGATGGTAGAGTGATGATGGTTTTTTCAATATCTGCAGCCCGGATTTGCCCGGTTTCCATTTCTCTGATTAGATCCACAGCGGATCGGATCTGGTACCCATTTTGAATAAAGACTTTTTCCGTCAACGGGTTGCGATCATAGGCGATAGCCAATCCGGGTTTTACGGCAAGGAGGTTGCAGGCATCCGTCCATTGCTCCCGTTCCTGGTACGGACTGATTCCCTGTCCCGCATGGAGGAACCGGGTGTCCGGATTGATTTCATTGATTACAAATTCACGGACTGAAGGATAGTGTCGTTCCACGCCCTTCCGGTGGTATAATGTCACGTAGGAACTCAGCCCTTCATATATGACCGGTTTGTAATTGACCAGTACTCCATGATCTACCCACGTCATCAGTGTGTCCAGATGCATAAATGACCTTTCCTGAGGAATATTGATCATCACGACGTGGTCGATAAGACCTTTTTCAAAAAGAGCGTCCTTTAAAATCTCCACGGAATACGCATTGGTTCGTTCACTGACTCCGATCAACAAATACTCCTGATTGATCATCATAATATCCCCCCCTTCGATCGAAACACCCTCTCCCATCCTGGAAGGTGGATAAAGATTTACGTCATTCATATCGATGATTCCGGACCTTCTGTTCACCGATCCGAACATATCGTGGTACCTGAAAATGTATCTGGTCAGCATATTTTCCCTGTATCGTGCCTTCCGGGCAGCCCGGGTCAGAATGATGTGGTCTTTCACCACCGCAGCGATATCTCTGGTAAAAATAAAATTGGGGATCGGATCCAGGAAGTAGTAATCCTCCTCCTGCAGATACCCGGTTACCAATGAATGGGCCAGCGTTTTTCCTGGTAATCCGGACAGAATTTTCCCGATATGATCCGGCAACTCTTCAAACTGGAGTAGCTCCCCGATCAATTGATTCTTGACCTCCGGGTCTGAGTCCAAAGTTTCAGATAACAAATGCTCGACTTCGATGACATTCTCCTCCCCTATCAGATGGCCGAGAAGACGGGTGAATATCTGATGCTCAGCCACAATGCCTTTAAAATCTACGATGTCATCGAAGAGCAACTCGTCCGATCTCCGGGGGCTGACCCGGGCGATCCCCTCATCGGGTTGATGGACCAAAACCGATCCCAACGGTTGTATTTCTGAATTGACTCCTATATTGATCATATTGACGTAAATATAGCTCAAAAATACTCAAAATGCAGTTTAATTTTGAGTAATTACGTCATAATAAATGATGTTTTCCAGATTTTTTGTGTTCGCCAAATACTATAAGATCGGGCTTACGACACGATCCCAATTTCTGATGCAGCTCCTGGCAACTAACAAACCGTGGCTCCAATGAGCCTCGCGTAGACTCCTTAGATGAAATACACTTTTATTTCGATATTTCCACCAACGGCTTCCATTGATCCATGCCATTGATTTCCGGAGCAAAATACGACTGAACTTTAGTTGCTGGATGCCGAAACTGACCAGACCTTACTACTCCCAGCTTATACTCCAGCACGTATTCACCTTTGGGCAGGTGCTGTATAAAAAACTGCGCTGCTGATGGATTAAAAGTCTGATAATAGGATAAACCCAGCCGCCATCTGAATCCACTGAGACTGATTCCCGGATCCATACCCGGGATCAAAGGATCTTCGATGAATACATAGTCCAGATCCCGGTCGGCTGTAATCCGCAATTTGATCACGACCTGATCTCCTGTCTTAATTGAATCATTTTGGTCCACACCGGTCACAATTTTCTTTATTTGGAGAATATTTCCGCTCTGTTCGGTAATATCCTCAGGCTCAACCTCCCGATGAGTGATCACACCCACCCAGATCGGCGGTCCGTCGATATGGGTGATTCGGACGGATTGCAGGTCTTCTAAATTAATCAAGATTTCATCCGCATCCCCTAATCCGGTTAGGGTCTTTTCTCCTTCCCGGGTCACAATCTGAGTTTTGGAAAGCCTGGTCCAGTCTCCTGACATTTTCAAAAGACTCAGCATCAGGGATGATACGTGAGGATTTTGTTGCCAGTCATTGGTCATTTTATTGACAAGTACCCATTGAATGATCCCTTCATTCAATTCAGTATTCTTGTGTAGAATCAACAATTCTGTGATACCTGACAAGATCCCAAGATACCCATTTTGGTTGTGTTGATTATTGTATCGCCAGTATGTCCCGAGCGTGGAATTCCGGATAGCATTATCAATAAACGCTTCAACGACTGCATTACTCACTTCTTTATCACCCAGGTGCCAGGCTGCAATTCCGATTTGAGCCCGCGATTCACTCGTCTGATCCGACCAATTCGAGTATATCGAATCTTTCAATTCACTCCAGGCCGTAAGATACTCCTCGGATTTGTCTCCTCGGTCAAAATGATACGCCTGTTGCATAAAATAAGACATAAACCGGTTATACGATACATACGTCGATGGTGATTTCTCTTTCATCTCTTTCCACATTCTGAGAAATTCCTGATCGACATATTTCCGCGCTTTTTGCATCATCTCATCGGTGAAATGGGTGGACGGGACGCCCGCCCAGATCATTTTTTCCCATTGAATCAGAAACCTCACGGTGATGTAAAAACTGGATTCTCCATCTTTGATCCATGGGAAACCTCCGTCAGGGTTTTGACTTTCAGCCCATTTGGCAAAATTCGTTTCTACCACCTGATTGATGTGGCTTTCATCAAAAAACAGCCCAAGCAAGGCCATCTGCTCGGTTCCTGAATCGCTTCTTCTCACCCAGGGGCTGTTTTCCAGAGTGACGTACTTTTTATCTTCATTCCGGGCCAGTCGACTTTCCAATTCCCCCTTGCGCTTCCATTCCTCATAAATCTGTTCGAAACCGGGGATTTCTCCCGCCAGGTACTGACCCAGTAAAGCCTGAAGTCCGTTCCGGAAAAATTGGTCCGTTGTAACCGGATTGTCCCATTGGAGGTAAGGAATGGATTTCATGAGTTCTGAGTACATATTTTGAACAATCCGGATAGTCACCCGACCGTTCCCTGCTTCTGTCGACCGCAGAAAATCACCCCCCTTCCAACTTTCTCCGTGCCCCAGAACCATCACATTCCCGTCAAATACGATTTCAGCAGATGGGAGCACGGGTATTACCTCTTCGGTGGCGTCCCATATTCGACCAGCCTCGTCCACTACGCGGGAGGTGAATATTAAAGGGCCTTTCTCGTCCTTTTGTATGGGAACAGGCAAAGTGAGTACTACCGATTTTCCGGATTCCACCTCAAAAACCATATTCTTCTGATATATACTGGTCTTTTCATCTCCGAATAGGCTTCGAATCTCAAAATGAACCTGACCCGAAACAGAATTTTTGGTGTTATTAAAAAGCGTAAATGCCAGATCAATCTGGTCGCCCTGACGCACGATTTCAGGAAGAAAGCTTTCCAGAAAAACCTCTTTGGTGGTTTCGAAGGTATGGGACAACGTTCCGGATTTCAAATCCTCCGAATGTGCAAATACCAAAATCTTCCATCGGCCGGATTTGTCGTTGGTGTGAAATGGAATCGTCACCCTGCCCAGTGAATCCGTGGTCACCTTACCCGCGAACAAAATCGTTTCTGCAAAATCGTCCCTCAGATGAACGGCTTGTGGCTTGGAACTTTGATCCTCAACTGTCATTCCGCTGGCCGCCGATTCTTCGGTGGCCATATTCATCGATTTCATTGAAGGCGCAGGCATTGCCATTTCAGCTACGTCTTGTGAAGACCTCATCATATCTCCAAAATAATGCCTGTTCCGGTAACCGATCTGAAGGTATGGTAATTCCGGGATAAATAGTGGTGGAAATTCTACCCGATCTTTCCAGTAATTACTCTCAGAGAATATTACCACTCCAAGATTCCCGCTGACATTGTAAATATGCAACGGGTTGGTTAAATTCAGGAAAAAACCAGGCGCGATAGCCCAACTGTGGGGTGAGTAAGCATCCAGCGATGCGTCATAGATCGCTACCGCTACCTCTGATTTTACACCGTTACCCTTATTGTCCATTATGTTGATCCACAGGCTTGTATCCTGATTTACATCAAGTGTTGAAAGATCTCCAGGACCTTCTATTTTCAATTCTTTGTTTTTCCAGGGAACCTCGATGAAGGTAGATTTACTGTAAAACCGGTTGGCGAGGTATCCAAATGCATGGACAAAAAATCCTCCCCGGTGTTTTTCCTCGACCTTCACTTTCACGGTCTTTTTTTCGTCCAGTTCGTAGGCATGCGAGGTGCCGTCAGAGAACACGATCCTGATCATGCCCCCATGATTAATTTTTGGGGTATAAAAATTGAGTTCTACCGTTTCACCAGGTTGCGCTGAATTAGTCGATGTTACGATCTCTACTGCATCGTGAACGATTCCATCTTTTGCTTTACTTTCGGCGAGGCCAAAAGAATGCGTGGTCAACGAATCACCGGTTGTGGAAGTGATCGATATTCTGTAATAACCGGTATGATTGATGATGCTTTTGATATCGAGAGAATCATTGTCAGCGATATGAAGAGTCCAGGATTTGAGTGTTTTTTCGGTTGCCCATTTATCCATCGCTGCCCCATGGTCATAATATATGTGACCAATCTTGTTTTCGAACTGTGATCGATCCAAAAATGGTTTATCCGGCAATTCCCAGAGGCGGTCAACCTTGTATTTTTCCGGTGCTGCCAGACGGTC
>CALEIL010000510.1 GCA_937876435.1 uncultured Bacteroidota bacterium | reverse complement strand
CATTTTTCTCTGCACATCTAACCCCGGTACGGGGCCCGTATGGGCCGGTCAAACCAAAACGTTCCGGGTATAGGTACTTACAATTCGGCGTACCAGGATACTGCACTCAGAGCTTGTCCGGACCATGTTCTGACAACTCCTGATAAGATTTTTCTTCGGACATGACGCGGTACCACACGGTTTGCTTACCATTGGAAAGAAGAAGGTAGGGAGCTTTGACCTGGAAATTGTACCAGACCGCCTGCTCCAATACGTTTTCTGTCAGTGGTACGGAGGGGCTTTTACACTCCACCAATAAAAGCGGATGACCTTTTTGATCAAAATAAACGATATCAAATCGGCGGGTCATTTCGTGAACTCGGATGGCTTTTTCTATGGACAGCCGACTTGCCGCGAGCTTTTTTTCATCGATGAGATATCTGATCAAACATTGCCGAACCAATTCTTCCGGCTGTGCGATGAGCCATTTTTTGCGAATCGGGTCAAATATGGTATTGTTTTCTATCTGTAAGCTATTAAGGTATGATGATAAATCCATATGTGTTATAAATTCAGGGGCAATATCATAAGTTAGGAATGTGAAAATAAATTTTAAAAATCACTTAATAGAACTAAATTATATAATTAATATGAGGAGAATGTAGTACATTAGTCATACGGTTAATGTCAGATTGCCGAATTATGGGGTGGATATTAGCTCGATTAGTGTGAGTAAATAGTTTGACTTAATTATACTAAAGTACTTCAAATCAATGTTTATGAAATTTCAAATAAAAAAAATTATTATGAGAAAGCATGTTAAGATTGTCGCCATCTTATTTTTAGGAGTTGGATTGATGAGTTCCTGTGTTTCCAAGAAAAAATATGAAGAATTGGAAGCTCAGCGAATGAAAGCTAACCAGGAGCTGGATGAAGCAAAATCCATGATTACCGACCTGGAAACTCAGAATGAAGAGATCCAAAATCGTGCTGCCAAACTGGAAGAGGACCTGAGTAAATTGAATCAAAACATGACCCAGGTCAAGAATTCTGTTGCAACCGTCGAGAAAGAACGGGAAGTAGCTGTCAGTAAAATTAAATCCATCAAGGATGAAATCGACAATGTGCTGATGAAAGGTGATAACATCGATCTCGAGGAAAAAGATGGTAAATTGTATCTCACCCTGGGAGATGATATCCTGTATCGTTTTGGTTCCACCCGAATCTCTACCACAGGAAAGGACGTCATTTCCAATGTGGCTTCAATTCTTAGCAATCATCCCGATGTGAAAATAATTATTGAGTCTCATACAGATCACCGATTGATCAAAGAAGGAGCTGCTTACCGGGATAACTGGGATCTTTCCGTAGCGCGTTCGGCCAATGTGGTTCGTCAGCTGGTGAAAGACGGCGTAGCACCAGACCAGCTACTCGCTGCAGGTCAGGCTCAGTATGAGCCGGTCGTAGAAGGTGACAATCTCTCGATCGAAGAGTTGGCACCCAACCGCCGGACAGAGTTCATCATCTTACCCGATGTAAGACCTTTGATTTCCATATCGGAAAGTATCAATCCATAATAATTGGATAAAATTTAATACAGAAAAGGGCATCGGTTTGGTGCCCTTTTTTTGTGCAACGTGGTGAGTGCAGACATACTCACATTCAGCAATCTATCCTCTCCATCATGCCTCTTGCAGGATTACCGATACAATTGTTTTTCAGAGATGGGTCCATACGAATTTCTACATCGTAAGATAGCCACTCCGGGCGCGCTAATTCTTCAGGTATTTTTCCAGCCATCTGTCCTGCTCCCATAAGACGTGCAGGATAGATTCCCTGCTGCGGTATTGATGGCTCTCCCGGGGTAAAAGTACGAGTCTGACCTCGGCTCCCAGGCTTTTGAGCGCATCAAAGTACCGCTGGCTTTGCATCGTATGCGTACCGGTATTGTTGTCCATCTGTCCATGAATCAACAACAAAGGCGTTTTCATCTTATCAGCGTGATCAAACGGAGACATTTTGTGGTACAGCTCGGGGGCCTGCCACAACGTACGCTGTTCACCCTGAAACCCAAATGGCGTCAGGCTTCGATTGTAGGCCCCGCTCCGGGCAATCCCCGCCGCGAACAGGTTGGTCCAGGTCAACAGATTGGCGGTCATAAACGCGCCGTAGCTATGACCTCCTATGGCAACCCGCCGGGGATCTACGGAAAAATGACTGCAAACAGCATCGATGGCTGCGGATGCATTATCACGTAGTTGTTCGATGAAGGTGTCGTTGCTTTTTTCTTCCCCATCCCCGATAATGGGAAATGCCACTTCATCGAGCACGGCGTAACCGCGACGGACCCAAAAGATAGGAGAGCCGTACCATGGATAAATGAATTCATGAGGAGAAGTGGTGACCTGGCCGGCCAGGTCCTTGTTGGTATATTCTTCGGGATATGCCCACATCAACAATGGATATTTCTCCTCTTCCGGGGGAGTATCAGGTAGATACAACAACGCATGAAGTTCTGTACCATCCTTTCTGGTGTAATGAATAATTTCCTTCCGGATGCTATCCATACCTACGAATGGATTTTGGAAATCCGTCAGCGTTTCCCTGTCCATAGGATTGTCCCAGTTTATCTTGTAGTAATTGGGGAATTCGGAAGACGATTCCCTTCTAATAATCAGGGACTGAGACTCCAGATCCAACACGCCCGCCAATCGAACCAACTCATCCCTGTTCTCTGCCTGCCATACGCGGTCCCGATGCCCAGTTTCTATATCATACCGATCGATAAAGGGTTGGACACCGTCCGAACCGTATCCCTGTCCCGACAGGTATGCCGTATTTCCATGACCGCCTATCACCATCCTGCCGAGTTCGTTTTTCGTCATGATAAAGGAACCCGGATCACCATAATAATCCTGAACATTCCGGTCGAAAATGATCCTGGCAGGACTATCGGGAATATCAGGATAAAAAAGATAGGTCTTCGAGTTTCTGGTATCGTACCAATAGTCTGAAGCTATTCCAAAACCCTGATCGCTGAACAACACATAATTCATGCGATTGACCGATTTTAATATTTCTACGGAATCCGGTCCGATATTTTCCCCGAAGGGAGGTTTGAGTTGATACAAAGCATCTCTGAAAGGAACCTCATTTCCGGGATCGCCCCCATCCAGGGCTTGTTTATATAGCAGGGTATCGCCTTTATCATTTCTCCAGGAAAATCCTCTTCTGTATGGATGGACAGCCATAAATCCCTGTGGCAGCTTGTCCTGTAGGGGCACGTCTTCCAAAACCATTTCCGCATAAGTATCCAGGTCCATGACGCTGACCTGGAAAGGGAATCTGGAAGCCGGAAGATGGTATGAAAAAGGCGGTTTTATTTTTGAATAAAGAAGATACCGTCCATTGGGGGAAATGCTCACAGATCGGATCATTCCTTCCGTCACCAGGTCAGATTTCCCTTCCAGCGTCACTACTTTGATTTGTGAAAAGGAAAGGTTATGAAAATTGACCTCGTCGACTGGGTTTTTCAGTAAATCCTGATACGTTCTGTGTTGTGAAATACTTCGATTTCCGGAGGAAATGACCGGTCCGGTGGGGATGGTATTTTCCGGATCCTCCAGGTCGTCGGCCAAAGAGGTTTTTGCGAGAATGATCATGCTGGTTCCATTGGGATGCCACATGAATGGAGTGGTCAATACCCCATTGAGTAAGTCGTCCGAAATTTTAAATGCCTTCCTGTCAGCCACATCAATACACCACAATCTCAATCCGTCTTCCTCAAGCAAAGTTAAAGCCACCTTCGTATCGTCATCAGACCACTGAATTTGATGAATCCGGAGATGCGCAGGTAATCCGTCGATGGATATAAATCCCTGTTGTCCGATTTCTTTTAACTGAAAGCCTGAGTAAAAAGAAGATCTGCTGTGTGTCAGATAATACGGGTGGATTCGCATTCCTGCCAATTTCATTTCTGGTTGGAAAAGATCTTCCAGGGGCAGGTATCGCTTGCTTTCCAGAAATACAATATGAGTTCCTTTTCTGTTGATGTGAGCCATTGGGGGTAGATCGGCGTCTGCCCATTCGAGGATTTCATCGGAAGGTATCTGATAATTCATTGAACAAATTTAAATCTTTTTCGTACATGAAACATACGTAAACCATCCGAATAATGCTCCGGGTATTACGCGTTATACATCCACTATTTTTTAGAACCCGGCAGAATTCATTTTTCTAATTTGGACCATTTCTCCTATGTGTACTCTGAGCGTTCAAATGTTTGGACTGTAATAGGGGGCAGATATGACGGATCACTTCTTCTTCCACAGAATAGAACTGTCGATCAGCTCGTCGCTATCCAGCATCATAGGGGTCAGTCCGTCTTCGGTGATCAGAAACTGGAGCATCAGATAACCATCCATAGAATAGAGACCAATGCGGGAAGAATCTGCCAAGTAGGTATATATTCCTTCGTGGTCCTTTTCATTGAGATGATGTTCTGCCAGGCGATCGACCTGACGCAAATCAAACGATTCATTGGCGTAGAGAGTCAGATCATTCACGATAGAATCATAGCCGGGGGTCAACAATATACCATGGTATTGGGCGACGATTGTACGGGGTGCTTTTTCCACTTTTTCCTGAGAAGAATTTTGCGTCGGATTTCGACATGAAAAGGCCAGGATTAACCACCCGGCAATCAGTATTATGATTATATGAATTCGGTGCATACCAATGAGTCATTGAGTCTGGTCAAAGATAAAATTAAAATTGAACTACCTGAATGAAAGAATATGCGTATTTTTGCGTTACATAATCTGAGTCATTAAAATAAACAGCAATGAAAAATGTAGCATTATTGGCCTTGATTTTCGTATTCGGTCTGGCTTCATGTAAGTCGGACAGCGATGGAGATATCAGGGCACAGGCAAAAGAAAGCCTTGAAAATAAGACAGTTATTCAGCCTGGTTCTTCCGGAATGTTAGCTGCTCAGACATCGGATGGATCTCACACCACAGGTCCGATGACGTCTATTCAATTTGAAAGTAAAAAATATACTTTCGATCCGGTCGTGTCCGGTGATAAGGTCACTACCAGATTTAAATTCACCAACACGGGCAAAGAACCCCTCCTGATCTCAGATGTAAAGACATCCTGTGGATGCACTGCTTCTGATTATCCAAAGGAACCGGTGGCTCCTGGAGAAAGCGGTGAAATCGAAGCCGTATTTGATACGTCTGGTAAGACAGGCGCGCAAACCAAGAACATTACGGTCATGACCAATACGGATCCTTCATCGAACGTCTTGATTATCGAAGGGGTCGTAGAAAAGAAAACAGCTTCCTGATCGTAAGATGAAAGCTGGTTAAGCATCAAATTAAAGTTTGAAACAGAAGATAGGAGGGCATCGGGTTTTACCCGGTGCCTTTTTGTTTTAAGAAATCGATGAATCTTCCCAGGGCTTTGCCGCGGTGACTGATCCTGTTTTTGATATCCTCTCCCAATTCTGCGAAAGTCTGATCGTATCCATCCGGTATAAATATGGGGTCGTATCCAAAACCTTTGTCTCCTTTTGATTCGGTACTTATCCGCCCGTGGGCCTCGCCGGTGAACGTCGAAATCTCTCCTTCCGGATCTCTGAAGGCTATGACAGTTCGGAAATACGCTTTCCGATCATAGGATTGGTTGTCCAGAGCTGCGAGGAGCTTGGCCATATTGTCCTGGTCAGACTTTTGTTCTCCGGCATAACGCGCAGAATATACACCTGGAGCTCCACCAAGTTGCGGAACAATCAACCCCGTGTCTTCAGCGAATACAGCAGCAGCGGTAAATTGGGAGATGAAATTGACCTTTTGAATGGCATTGCCTTCGATGGTATCCTGAGTTTCTGGAATTTCTTCCTCAAATTCCAATGAATCCAGCCCGTCAATTATGAAGGAAGAATCCAGGATGCTACGGACTTCCTGTAATTTATGGGGATTGGAAGTAGCAAACAATAATTGATTACTCATCGAGAAATTCTTTTTTCAACAGGTTCCATAATTTTTGCTTTTCATTCTTGTCGGATTCAATCCGGGGCAGGGTGGGAAGCTGGATGATTTTGGTATTCCTCACGGTATCGCATTCGTATAACTGATACCTGATCTGGATCCCGACAGAGGCTGCCTTAAGCCCGAAAAGCAGGACGTAGCGAATGTTTTGAAACCCGTCATGATCGGAAATCAACGGGCGGTCATCCTCCCTCAGGGTGATGATCTGGTAGTCTTGTTGGGCTATCCGGGCCGCTGATAATATCTTTTCGAGAAAGGGCTGCAACGCTTGGTGTTCCTCAGGTATCAGGCAAATAACCTCCACACCGGCACCCAATCGGAAACTTTCTATCGCAGCAGGGGTTGATGTAGAATATATTTTGTAACGAATAAATGGATTATTCACAGCCATAGCTTACCTTTGTCATGTTTGTAAAGGTCAAATGTATATAATTATGAGTGTAGATGTGTCAAATATAAAAATTTCTACCGTTTCACAGTCGCGAATCGACAGTGTAGATTTTGATCAGATCCCCTTTGGGAAGGTATTCACTGATCACCTCTTTAAGGCGAATTTCCGAAATGGTTGCTGGGAAAATATGGAAATATGTCCGGTGTCTGATTTTTTACTTCATCCTTCCAATCAGGCTTTACACTACGGCCAGTCTATTTTTGAAGGGATGAAAGGAGCCACCGACGCCAAGGGCGTGCCGCTTTTATTTCGCCCTGTTGACCACGCGCATCGTCTGAACCGGTCAGCACGTCGAATGTGTATGCCCGAATTTCCGGAGGAATTGTTTGTAGAAGTGTTGAAGGAATTGGTCAATCTCGACCGTAAATGGATCCCGGATCGTCCCGGAAGTGCGTTGTACATCCGGCCTTTGATGTTTGCTACGGATGAATTCTTACGAGTTTCCCCTTCAGAAACTTTTATTTTTACAATAATGCTTCTGCCAGTGGGGCCCTACTACGGACAACCCGTAAAATTATGGGCTGATACCGAATTTACCCGTGCCGTCATCGGTGGAACCGGTGAAGCCAAGACCGCTGGTAACTACGCTGCTTCATTGCTGCCTTCCAGGTTGGCCAATGAAAAAGGATACGATCAGGTGCTTTGGCTGGATGGGCGGGAACACAAGTACGTCCAGGAAGTGGGAACCATGAATATTTTCTTTGTCTTCGATGACCATATCGCCACTCCTGAACTCGACGGAGCTATCCTCGGCGGGATTACCCGGGATTCTTTCCTGACGATTCTCAATGAAAAGGATTACAAAGTCCGCGAACGACTGATAACCATCGATGAGGTGATGGAAAAAGGTAAAAACGGGCAACTCAAGGAGGTTTTTGGCTCGGGTACTGCAGCGGTAGCCAATATCGTGAAGGAGATCAAATACAGAGATGCCACTGTGAAATTTGATCCCGAAAAGGCAGTGATCGCTCCCATGTTGAAAGAAATAATCGAAGACATTCGACACGGTCGCCAGGAAGACAAATTTGACTGGGTGGTCAGGGTTGAGTGATCCATAATTTAGTTTCAAAAATCTTTTCAGTCGCTACAGGATTGTTATCTTTAGGACTTTACACTGAAAAGGTTATTTATGCGATACTCGTTTTGTGTTTTTCTCTTTTTCCTGTGCTGTACGAATTCTTTTTGTCAGACGTCCGGCAATCGCCCCAATATACTGTTTTGTATCTCCGATGATCAATCCTTTCCGCATGCTTCGGCCTATGGCACGGAATGGGTCAATACCCCCGCATTTGACAGAGTAGCCAGCGAAGGTATCCTGTTTATGAATGCCTATACCCCCAATGCGAAATGTGCACCTTCCCGCTCGTGTATTATTACCGGCCGAAATTCATGGCAGCTCGAGGAAGCTGCCAATCACGTTCCATTTTTCCCGGCTAAATTCAAAACCTACGTGGAGGCTTTATCGGATGCAGGCTATCATACGGGATATACTGGCAAAGGCTGGGCACCCGGCAATCCCGGGATGAAGAACAACCGCAAACGGGAATTGATAGGCCCTGTGTTCAATGAACAGAAAACGATCCCACCGGCCAGGTTTATTTCCGAGGTGGATTATAGTGCCAACTTTGAAGCCTTTCTGGAATCCAACCGGTCAGATGCGCCTTTTTGTTTTTGGTACGGCGGAATGGAACCCCACAGAAGGTACCAATTTCAGGCCGGGATCACCCAGGGGGGCAAGAATTTACAAATGATCGAGAAAGTGTTTGATTTTTGGCCGGATAATGACACAGTCCGGACCGATATGTTGGATTATGCCTTCGAGATTGAGTACTTTGATCAGCATCTGATCCGGATGTTGCAAATCCTCGAAGATCGGGGAGAATTGGACAATACAATAGTGATCGTCACCTCAGACAATGGAATGCCCTTTCCGAGGGTCAAAGGTCAAACCTATGAATATTCCCATCATCTTCCTTTAGCTATCATGTGGAAAAATGGCATCGCGGACCCCGGTCGGAAGTACGAAGCTTTGGTCAGTTTTACAGATTTTGCCCCCACTTTTCTGGAGGTCGCGGGCGTCGAAGCAGAGAAGTCGGGCATCCTGCCTATGGAGGGTACGAGTTTGGTTCCGGTATTTGAAAATCGGTCGGATCCTCACAGAAGGGATTTTATGGTGATAGGGAAGGAACGCCATGATCTGGGAAGACCCGATGATACGGGATATCCTGTGCGGGGGATCATTCGGGGTGATTTCCTCTATTTGACCAATTTCAAACCCGATCGCTGGCCATCGGGCAATCCGGAGACCGGATATATGAACACCGATGGGTCACCCACCAAAACTTTCATCCTCCACGAGAACAGAAATCAGGGACCTACCCAATACTGGACATGGAGTTTTGGCCGGAAAGGAGAGGAAGAATTGTACAATATTTCACAGGATCCGGATTGTATCTTCAATCTCGTGGATCAGGATGATTGGCACCGAAAACTGAAGGAGGACATGAGAAATTTAATGGGGGCAGAACTCCGAAGGGAAGGGGATCCGCGTGTTTTGGGAAACGGCGATGTGTTTGACCAGTATCCGTACGCACAAGACAATAAAGACTTTTACAACCGATTCATGGCGGGGGAAAAACTAAAAGCCGGCTGGATCAATCAAAGTGATATTGAAACAAAACCTGTACCGGAAAAACCATAACTTTTACTACCTTTTCAATCAGATAGCTAATGACAATCACACGCACCAGTTTATTTCTTCGGACTTTCCTGTTTGTGTCCTTTTTATTGATTTCCCTGCCCTCTGCACAATGTCAAAGCGGGGAGCGGGACCTGGATGTATATCCTTATTGGAAATATTATGGAGATGTGTCCAATATCCTGTACAAAAAACTGGCAGAAAGGGCCTTTACCCAATTGGATGAACGAAAGACTCATATAGAGTCACTCCGGACCAAAGAGGACTGGTTGGGGAGGCAGCAGTACGTCCAAAGTACCCTGGCCGAAATAGTGGGCCCTTTTCCTCCGCGTAATCCATTGAATCCTGTGGTCACGGACACTATTAGGAAGGATGGCATAATCATCGAAAAATTGTATTTTGAATCCCGACCCGAATATTACGTGACAGCGATATTTTGTTATCCGGAAGAGGTATCAGGTCCACTGCCTGCCATCTTGTTTTGTAGTGGTCATGCTTCAGAAGGCTTTCGGAGCTCTACGTATCAGACTATGATTTTCAATTATGTCAGCAAAGGATTTGCAGTACTGGCTTTCGATCCTATAGGACAGGGAGAAAGGATCAGATATCTGGATCAGGAAGCGAAGCCCCGATTGTCACCCACCCTGGAACACTCTTATCCTGGTTCACAAACGTTTCTGGCGGGTCTTTCACCGGCAAATTTTTTCATCTGGGACGGGATCAGGTCAGTGGATTATCTGTTGAGTCGGAAAGAAGTGGACCCGGACAGGATTGGTATCACAGGACGGTCAGGAGGTGGAACGCAGGCAGCGTATATCGCTGCTATGGATGAAAGGATCTATGCCTCTGCACCTGAGTGCTACCTCACTACTTTTGATAAATTACTAAAATCGATGGGTCCCCAGGATGCTGAGCAAAATCTGATGAATGGGATCGCAAAAGGGATCGATATAGCGGATTATGTCGAGGTTCGGGCGCCGAGACCCACATTGTTGGTGGGTACAACCCGGGACATTTTCAGCATTCAGGGATTCCGGGATGTGTACCAGGAAGCACAGAATGCGTATTCGGCTCTTGGAGCCGCTGAAAATATTCAAAAAACGGAAGACGATGCGGGCCATGCCTCTACCGTCCAAAACAGAGAAGCGACCTACGGCTTTTTCCGGAAGCATCTGGATAATCCAGGACCGGTGCAAGACGAAGAAGTACCGGTTTTGGAGCCGGAAGAATTATGGGTGTTCCCATCTGGTAATGTTTATCAGGACCTCGGTGGAGAAGATATTTTTAGTTTGACCCGTCAGCATCTGGAAATGCAGGAACCAATCTTTCCCGATTCACACGATGATCTTCGTAAAAGGATATTGGAAATTTCAGGGTTTTTGCCCCTGGAAGATGAACGGGATGTCAATTTTTCGGGCCGTACACAGTATGATGATTTTGCACTCGAAAAATATCTCGTTCGGGGCAATGGAGATTATTACCTGCCGGTGGTATGGCTGAAACCTCACGAATCTTCTGGAAAAGTGATCCTCTGGGTGGATGAATCCGGGAAGAAATCAGCCGCCCGGAAAGAGGGGGCAGTGGATCAGTGGCTAAAAGCAGGTTATTCTGTGGTGTTGCCGGATTTGAGTGGTATCGGGGAATTGGGCTCTGGGTATAAGGGCGGCGATGCCCGCGTACAGGGCGTCCCTTTGAATGTATGGTACGCCGGAATTCTGACGTCCAGGAGTCTGGTGGCCGTCCACGGAGAAGAATTATCCATATTGCGGGATTTCGTCGGTAAAAGCCTGGAAAATCCGGATGATCTCATCTGGCTGGGTCGGGGCACTCCCGGATCAGAATTGTTGATCACCGCTTTCGTCAAAGGCTGGACGGATCGGATGATCCTGGTGGATGCCCTGGGTAGTTACAGATCGATTCTTGACGATCCCGAGTACGACGCGCGATTTTTGATGGCCTCTATTCCGGGGAGCCTGACCTATTTTGACCTGCCAATGCTGATGGATGCTTTTGGTCCAGACAGGATATTGGAGGTAGACCCAGTCGATGGGGACAATGAAAGAATCCCGCTGGATGACATTCCCAATAGGATCTCAACCACAGATATCAACGACCGGTTTGAAAAAATTACCCAATGGCTGAACAAAATGTGAGGATATTATTGATATTCATCATTGTGAATTGTGCGTTTTACGGTTGCCAAATGAAGGATAATATTGAAAATGTCGTCGAAAAACAACTCACCAGCGGGAGCTACGGACATTTTCTCAATCCGTTTCAGGCTTTCTCACCGGACGATCAATGGTTGGTGTACGATACCCGCAATGAGGACCCGCTGATAGGGCAGACAGCCCGGATTGAAAGGGTGAATACGGGCACTGCCCGGACGGATACGATATATACGACCACCAATCCATCCGAGTATGGTCCTGGAGTGGGAGCCGCGGCCTACTCCCCGGTTCGGGATCAGGTGATATTTATCCATGGAATAGAGAATGCTGACCGGACCAGGCCGTATGGGATCACACGGCGGTCGGGAGTCGGATTATATCCTGACCGGCCCGATGAAATCATCCACTACGATGCCCGGGATATCCTCGCCCCTTATACGATGGGAGCACTGCGGGGAGGTAGTCACGCGCATTCCTGGAGCGGAGATGGTCAGTGGATATCTTTTACCTACAATGATGACGTGATCGCCCGGTTATCAACTACAAATCCCGGGGTAGTGGATTTGCGCAATATTGGGGTGATGGCACCGTGGGGAGGAGTGGAAGTAAAGAAAGATCGCGAAGGGGAAAACCTGGATGGCACCATGTTTTCTATGGTGGTAGCCCGGATCACGGATCGTCCCCGAAACGGATCGGATGAGATATCCAAAGCCTACGAGGAGGGGTGGATCGGCGTAGACGGTTATACGGATGTATCCGGGATTCATCATCCCAGGTCTGTGGCCTTTCTCGGGGATGTCAGGGGAAGCGACGGGACACTGATTACCGAGGTATTCGTGGTCGATCTTCCGGAATCAAAACCAGATTTGTCCGATGAACTACAAATGAAAGGGGATTCGGCATCCAGACCTGAACCCCTGTCCGGGTTGATCCAGCGACGGGTCACTTTTACTACCGATAGAAAATACCCGGGTGTTCAGGGACCCCGCCAATGGATGAAAAGTTCACCGGATGGATCGATCCTGTATTTTATGATGAAGGATGATCGGGATGTGGTTCAATTGTTTTCAGTTCCCACCAATGGGGGGGAGCCCAGGCAGATCACGGCCAATGATTTTGATATCGAAACTTCCCTGGATATCAGTCCTGACGGTGCAAAGGCAGCCTATGGGGCAGCCGAGAAAATTTATAGCACGAATCTGCAATCCGGTCGTACCGTTTGTCTCACACCTGTAGTACCCGCAAAGAGTTTCGGGCTTCGGGCTATCCAGTGGTCTCATTCTGGGAATATGCTGGCTTACAATCGTAAGGTACCCGGAGAAGGAGGTGCTTTTTTTCAAATATTTACTCTTATGATTCCTCCGCATGATTAAACATTACTTCTCTCTTCTTATTTGTTCAACGCTCGTATTTAGTTGTTCACAAACCAAAAATATGCAGGATTCAGACAGAAGTGATTCCTCTGAAATCGTACGGTTCGATGATACCAGGCCGGGACATTGGCCAGAACCTTTCCAATCGGTAGAGATCTTATCACCGATGGATGGCGAGTTGCAGAAAGCCTGGTATTTTCCCTGCTCGGGGGGCGAAAAGCGTCCATTGCTGGTTTCATTGCATACCTGGGGAGGCGATTACAATCAGAACGATCCCCTGGCCCCACTGGCTGTGAAAGAAAACTGGAACTATATCCATCCCGATTTTCGGGGACCTAATCGGACCGCCAAAGCGTGTTGTAGTGAATTCGCTTTGGATGACATCGATCAGGCCATCGATTTTGCGATCAAACAAGGAAATGTCGATCCGGACAGGATTTACGTAAACGGGGTCAGCGGAGGAGGATATGCTGCATTGGCGCTGTATATGCGATCTCGTCATCACATCAGGAGCATATCTGCCTGGGTTCCCATTTCCGATTTGGCAGCCTGGTACAAACAGTCTGTGATCCGGGGGGCCACCAATTATGCAGAGAATATCATACGGTGTACCGGATCCCAAAACAACGTCCTGAACATCGAAGAGGCAAAAGCCAGATCTCCGATATTCTGGGATGTTCCCGGGCGAGATACGCGTTTACATATTTATGCCGGCGTTTTTGACGGGATTCAGGGAAGCGTGCCTATCACTCAATCTATTAATTTTTACAATAAACTGGTGGCAGATCTGGGGGCGGTAGATGAAAAATCTCAGGTGAGCGTGGAAGAAAAGGCGTGGCTTCTCGAACACCGGATGCCTTCCGTGGCTATGGGAGAGATCGGAGATCGAAAAATATGCCTGCAGAAGCAATTTAAAACGATTGATCTTATTATCTTCGAAGGGAATCATGAGATGCTGATCGATGTAGCTTATCACAATATATTGCAAGACTTATGAAACCAGACTCACAAAAGTTCATACGATATACTTTTTTATTGATCATTTTAGTAGCCCATTGGGATATGGGTCTGGGGCAGGATCGTCCCAATATTTTATTTGCCATCAGTGATGATCAGACAGCTTTTCACACCTCATTCGAGGGGTGTACATGGATCAATACCCCTGCCTTTGACCGCGTAGCCAGGGAAGGAATCTATTTTGAAAATTGTTATTCCGGATCGCCGGGTTGTGCCCCTTCCCGTAGTACGATCGTGACGGGAAGATATCACTGGCAAAACGAACAGGCGGGCCAACACGCCTCCGGATGGTTGGAGAAATACGTTCCTTTTGTTGACCTGGTAGCTGACAATGGTTACCATACGGGCTATACCGGTAAGGGAGTGGGGCCTTTCAAATACGGTGATTCTCCTTTTCGGAAGATGGATGCGGCTGGAAAGGAATACAATGACATCCGGTATACCGATACGGAACATAAAGATTTTGCGGGCGGAATCAATCCTAAAAATTATTTTGCCAATTTCAAGAAGTTCATGGAAGAGCGGGACGACGATGAACCCTTTTTCTTCTGGTATGGGGGCCACGAACCCCATCGGACCTTTGAGCAGGGTTCGTGGAAGCGACACGGCAAGTCATTGGATGACGTGGAAGTCCCGGCTTTCTTGCCCGACAATGATATCGTCCGGGGAGATTTACTGGATTATGGGGTCGAAATCGAATGGTTTGACCGGCATCTCGGAATGATGCTCGATTACCTGGAGGAGATCGGTGAGTTGGAAAACACGATCGTCATAGTGACTGCCGACAATGGAATGTCCTTCCCAAGAGCCAAAGCCAATGGGTACGAATATGGGATACACGTACCACTCGCTGTTCGGATGCCTCAACAGAATGTGAGGGGGAGGCGGGTCAGCGACCTCGTCACTTTTGTAGACTTTGCGCCTACATTTCTCGAATTGACCGAAACGTCTGACCAGGGAATGTTGCCCTTGACGGGGAAGAGCATGGTTTCTCTTTTACGATCCGATCAATCGGGACTGCTGTTGGATAAGAATCGGTTTGTACTGACTGGTCGTGAACGGCACTCCTCCTCAAGACACGATAATCTGGGCTATCCTCAGCGGACCATCCAGCAAGGGTACTTGCTTCTGGTGTGGAATATGAAACCCGATCGGTGGCCTTCAGGTGCCCCTCAGCGGCTGGTATCTGAAGGCTCTGAGGACACCCATCCCATGTACGGTATTGATGAGGAGGGAACACATCATTCTGATTGGGCCTTTACAGATATCGATGCGTGTCCTACCAAGTCGTTTATAGTAGAGCATTACAATGACTGGAAATGGAGGAAGTATTTCGACTGGTCGATGGCCAAACGACCGGAATTTGAGTTGTACGATGTGTATTATGATAAGGATTGCCTTCACAATCTCATCGATCAGCCCGGGTGGAAGGAGCGGGGGGAAGAGCTGAAAAGTTTACTGGCGGAAGAATTGGAACGAACCGGTGATCCCCGGGTAACCGGACCCGATAAGGAAGTTTTCGACAGTTATCTGCGGTATAGTCCTATGAGGTACTTTCCGGTGGATTAGGGCACTGGTCCGCATCAAGGGGGCGTGACAACAAGGGGCCGTGACCTGCCTCGTTATCCAACAAATAGAATATCTTATCGGTGGTCGCATCAAGGGGTCGTGACAACATGGGGCCGTGACAACAAGGGGGCTGTCCCCTTGGGCGAGGGTTACGCTTTGCTGCTATCCTTTTTTCGCATGTTTTCTTTGAGGATGATTTTCCGGATTCTGAGGCTTTCGGGAGTGACTTCGAGGTATTCATCCCGTTCGATGTATTCCATGAATTGTTCCAGGGACATATCGACGGGGGGAGCCAGTTTGGCTTTATCGTCGGATCCGGAAGCCCGCATGTTGGTGAGTTTTTTGGTTTTGGTGACATTGACTACGAGATCGTTTTCACGGTTGTGTTCCCCTACGATCTGTCCTTCATACACGTCTGCACCGGGCGAAACAAAAAAATGGCCCCGGTCCTGCAATTTATCCATCGCGTAGGGGATCGTCGTCCCGCCTTCCATGACGATCAGGCTTCCCTTGTTTCTGGAAGGTATGTTTCCTTTGAAAGGACTGTAATGTGAAAATCGATGCGCCATGATGGCTTCGCCGGCAGATACGTTCATCACGTAGGTTCTCAGCCCGATGATACCCCTGGAAGGTATTTCAAATTCGAGGTGCATCAGATCTCCTTTAGGTTCCATGACCAGCATTTCTCCCTTTCGCTGGCTGATGGCTTCGATGATTTTACCACTTACTTCCTGGGGTGTGTCGATGGTCAATTGCTCGATAGGTTCATTCCGGGCTCCGTCGATTTCCTTGTAGAGCACGACTGGTTTGCCTACTTGCAGTTCATACCCTTCTCTCCTCATGGTTTCGATCAGTACGCTGAGATGCATCACGCCACGACCAAAAACCTGGAACGAATCGGGTGAAGATGTTTCTTCAACCCGCAACGCGAGATTTTTCTCGGTTTCGGCAAAGAGTCTTTCTCTGAGATGCCTGGAGGTGACGTATTTACCTTCTTTTCCAAAGAAAGGAGAGTCGTTGACAGTGAACAACATACTCATGGTCGGTTCGTCGATCGTTATGGGAGGCAAACCATCCGGTTTTTCAAAATCAGCGATGGTATCCCCAATATCAAAACCATCGATTCCACTGATGGCACACAGATCTCCTGCCATTACCTCGTCTACCTTTTCTTTTCCCATCCCGGCAAAAGTGAAAATATCTTTCGTGCGGGATTTCTCCAGGCTGCCGTCTCGTTTGACCAATGTGACGGGCATATTGGGCCGGATCACTCCACGGCTTACACGTCCTACGGCTATCCGGCCTATGTAGTTCGAATAATCGATGGAAGTGATCTGCAATTGCAAACTTCCCTCGGAGATCTGCGGAGGGGGGATGGTACTGATCACCTTATCCAATAAAGCGGTCATGTCGGTGGTAGGTTTCTTCCAGTCATCGGACATCCAGCCTTGCTTGGCTGAACCGTATATGGTCTCAAAATCTAGTTGGTCTTCATTGGCATCCAGGTTGTACATCAATTCAAATACATCTTCCTGGACTTCATCCGGTCTGCAATTGGGTTTGTCGACTTTATTGACCACCAAAATCGGCTTTTTACCTAGCTGGATCGCCTTGCTGAGTACGTACCGGGTCTGAGGCATGGGACCTTCAAACGCATCGACTATCAACAGAACGCCGTCGGCCATATTGAGCACGCGTTCCACTTCCCCTCCGAAATCGGCGTGGCCTGGGGTGTCAATGATATTGATCTTGACATCCTTGTATATCACGGATACGTTTTTGGACACGATCGTAATTCCACGTTCCCTTTCCAGATCGATATTGTCCAGGATCAGTTCCTGCTGGGCATCGGGATCACGGAACGCTTCGGTCAGATGAAGAATTTTATCTACCAGGGTCGTTTTACCGTGATCTACGTGGGCTATAATCGCTATATTGCGGATGTCCTGCATAAGTGCTTTTTTATTTCAAGGGCGCAAAGATACGCTTATTCTTTGGTATATTTATTTTTGTTTTTAATTATGCAGAGAAACTTTTACCACACAGAGCATTATACCCGGGACGTTTTGGATCTTGTCTGAGCCGATGCTTCGGCAGGCAGGTTCAAGCGTACCGGGTATAAGTGAGGTATATAATATAACTATGCCTTAGGTGAGTTTATTTAATTTTGAACCATTATTATTATGAAGTCAGCGGAAAGTGAAAGGAAGAATATCAGAAATAAATTGTTGTCCGGGGATTATGACTTCCAGGAATTGGTTTTTCGAATATTCCACTACCAATATCACCAGAACCAGTTGTACCAGATATTTTGCCGGAATCTGAAACGGAGTCCGGAGGGTGTCAGAGATCCGGGCGATATCCCTTTTTTACCGGTTCGGTTTTTCAAATCCCACGCTGTAAAAGCTGGAGATTTTGAGCCGGAGATCGTATTCCGGTCATCCGGAACCACCACATCGGGCCGCAGTCAACATCTGGTCCGGGATGCCGAACTGTACAGAAAGGTATCTACCTCCATTTTTGAACGGATATACGGGCCGTTAAACGATTACAAACTCTTAGCATTATTACCGTCTTATCTGGAACAGGGGGATTCTTCCCTGGTACATATGATCAAGTCGTTTATCGATCAAACGCAAGATACAGCCAGTGGTTTTTACCGAAGTGACTTCGATGCATTGGAAACAGACCTGGAATATTCTTTGCAATCCTCCAAAAAAATAATACTTTGGGGGGTCACGTACGCTTTGATGGACCTGGCTGGCAAGTACACAGAGGGCAATGGCAGTCGAAAAGTTTCGATGGATAATCGTTTGATCGTGGTCGAAACCGGTGGTATGAAGGGTCGAAGAGCCGAGCTTTTACGAAGCGAGGTGCACGAGGTTTTGAAGTCTGGTTTTGGGGTAAGTGCCGTACATTCCGAGTATGGGATGACCGAAATGTTGTCCCAGGCATACTCTCAGGGGGAAGGAATTTTTGAGATGGGTCAGACAATGAAAATACTGGCGTACGATGCTCAGGATCCGCTGACCCACGTAGGAGATGGGGTTACTGGACGTTGCCACGTCATAGATCTGGCGAATATGGACAGTTGTAGTTTCATCGCAACGGACGATATCTGTCGGACAGAAGGCCGTTCCTTTGAAATTCTGGGAAGGCTGGATCACAGCGATATAAGAGGATGTAATCTATTGTATCAGGAATCGTAGACAAAATAAAATCAAAAATGGACGAATCGTTGGATTGGGTGAAAGAAATCATTGCCCAATATGCCCCAAAATTGGCCTTGGTGTTATTAACACTAGTGCACGAAAATCTAAATACATATCATGTTTTTCTTCATCTTTTTTGACATCTCATCGTTGCTCCTCCGTTATATAACCCCGGCTATACCGCGGTCGTCGCGCCTTGATCTGTCAAAAAATATTTTAAAAAACATTGATAGCTACTTAAATTTCCGCACACTAGTTATAGGTTGGATCATTATCAAATAGGTCGTTGGACTGGTGGAAAAATCAATCTTTCGCGCGCAAGTAGATGAATCGCTTCGAAATTTTATCCTGACCCTGGTCTCTATCACGTTAAAAATTTTGTTGATATTCAGCGTGGCCAATACTTTTGGGATAGTGACTACCGATTTCATCGCCATTTTAGGCGCGGCTGGTCTGACCATTGGGATGGCACTCCAGGGGAGTTTGAGTCACTTCGCAGCCGGAGTACTGATTTTATTTTTCAAACCTTACCGCATCGGTGATTGTGTCGAAGTATCGGATAAATCAGGAACGGTGAAGGAAATACAGGTATTCACCACATTACTGACCACGCTCAATAATAATCTGGTCATCCTTCCCAATGGGGAAGTTTTGAAAACCCCATCGTGAATTATACCATACTCGGGAAACGAAAATTGGCTTTAGAATTTGGCATTGCCTGCAATGCAGATATCGACCAGGCCAAAGGGAGCATCGACAGATTGTTCCGCAGCCACGAACTGGTACTGGAGGATGAAGATGTGGAAGTTTATGTGGCTTCTCACGGGCCATCCTCTGTGAATCTGACCGCCCGTGCCTGAACCAGGAGCGAGGAATTCTGGACGGTCAATTTTTATATGATGGAACAGGTCAAAAAGGAGTTTGATCGGGCAGGAGTGGGGATACCGTTTCCTCAAATGGATGTGCACTTTCCGGACAATCCCAAATCAGAAGAGAAACGAAATTGAACGCAGCTTGAGTGACCTGGCCATTTATGGCTTTATAGAAAAGAAATTTTAGGTAATTTTAATATCCACTCTTAAAACGATTATTGGGTGGAATCCTGTAATTCCCACGCCGGATCGTTTTCGGGCAGAGTGTAATCCCCTGGTTTTTTCCCGAATACGCTGACATTGACGTACCGTTTAGGATTGAGTCGAAAATCCTGAAGAAGTAAATCGAGGTTTTGTAGCGTTGATTTCAATTCCACATATACGTCCTCGTTTTTCATAAGCTTGCCCATCGTTCCCTGTCCCTGATTGATTCCGTCCAAAAGCGTTGTCAGCTTTACCGAAGTTTCATTGAGTGAATTCAGGGTTTCCTTGGTTTGGACACCAGCATCGCCGAGGGTTTTCAGGGCAGCGTTGGTATTATTCAGGGTTGTTTCTAAGCCTCCGTCGGCCAGGGTTTGAGTGAGCGTGCTGATATTTTGTATCGTATTGTTGAGGCTTTCCTGATTGTCAGCGATCCCTCCAGTAATCCGTGCGAGATTTTCGGAGACTTCATTGAGCGCCCTGGCATTGCTTTCCATCATCATATGCATCGCATTACTTCCCTTTTCGAGGTTGATGATGGTGGATTTGATACTGGTCACCATCTGCCCCATTTCCGTCGTATCAAATTCGGGATCATTGAGGATGAGATTGAGGGTATCCACCAGGCTCCCTACACCGCTTTTGAGTCTGGTGATATAACCGTCCAGTTCGTCAGGCTGCACGAAGGAACCGAGAAAACTCAGGGTTTGTCCCTTGAGAAATGCCCCGGTTTGGATGCAATCATCTGTACAGACACCGGAATACAGAAGATTGATGGCCATATCGCCCATGACCCCGCTGGAATAAAGTTGGGCAACCGTGTTTTGGGGTAATTTAACTTCTGGAAGAATCTCCAGGCTCACGATGATATTTTGCAAATTGGCAGGATCGATATCTATTTTGTTGACATTTCCGACCTGATAACCGTTGATATACACGGGAGCAGAAACCTCCAACTGTTGGATATTATCATATTTGACGAGATAAATAGACTGTGCTTTAAAAAGGTTTTGACCCTTGAGAAAATTATAGCCCCAAATCAGAAGGCCTAATCCTACGATAGCTAAAATACCAATTTTTATTTCCTTACTCATTCACTTTAGATCTTTATGAATACCGATACGTTTTTTTCGTAAACGATATTTCACAAATGTAGTAATTATTGGGGTTTAAAACCGTGAAGTCCGGTCAATATTAAGTTAATTCCCCCCTCGAAGTATCCCGGTTCATACCAGGAAATATGGTCAGGCTGTAAGCTGTCAGGATAAAGATTTAAGAATCATTCGAGGATATTTTGAGTCAGGTCAAGGC